>NZ_WBSX01000122.1 GCF_009823375.1 Francisella noatunensis subsp. noatunensis
CAATATAAATACAAAAAAGAAGGTGACTCTAAACAAGTTAAGATAAAGGATAGAGCGAGTATTTCTGAAAGACCTAGCAGTGCTAATAGAAAAAATCTTTATCACTTTGAAGGTGACACTATTGTTGGTAAAGACCATAAAAGTGCTATTGTAACAATGGTCGATAGAGCTAGCAGATTTACTATTTTAGCCAAGTCTATAGATAGAACAGCTAATTCAATCAATAGAATATTGTACAAAGTATCTAATGGTCATAAAATATTAACAGCTACATTTGATAATGGTAAAGAGTTTGCTAAACATAAGAAGCTAACTAGCAAGACTGGCATCAAAGTATTCTTTGCTGATCCATACAGTCCTTGGCAAAGAGGTACTAATGAAAACATGAATAGGTATATCAGACAATTTATACCTAAAGGTACTAACTTTAACAATATATCTCATCAATACATTAGAAAGTTACAGATAGACTTGAATAATAGACCTAAGAAATGTTTAAATTACTTGACACCTAATGAAGTACATTTTGGTATCTCTATAAACATTGAGAATACAATCTAGCTTTTAAACCCTAATAAAAGAAAAGTTGGTGAGTCTGATGAAGAGTATCGTAAAAGATTACGAGAGTTAAATCCTAATCCAAAGCCTTTATTTACAATTAAAAGCTTTTGTATCACATTCATTACAGTACTCTTACTTCTTATACTTTTTTTCATAATTTTATTTTTTAGTATGGGAGGTTATATTTAGAATAAGAGAGCCTACTAAAGATAATGCCGCTGTAATAATAGCAATAAAAGCAGGTACATAAAGTGAGTGGTACTCTAAAATAAGAGACTGTGTTATAATAGGCATAAATCCAACGAAAACAGCAGAACCTAAACCATAACCAATTCCCATGCCAACTAATCTTACTTTGACAGGTAAAGCATTAATACATCTATATTGAGCAATCATGATATAAGCACTAAATAAAATACTATAGGCTAAATACGCAACCATATAGTGTGAGTTATGAATAAAGGCATAGCATAACCAGATAGATAATATTGATGAGAAAAGTAAGAACCAATTATCCAATTTTGGAATGCTATCTTTCTTTATTAGTAATGCTGATAGTAAGCCAAATATACACATCATAAGTAAGCCTATAATACTAATCTTGAGCATACTGTTAGAGCTATAATTAGATAGGTTCGCTAAATAGCTTGGTAAAGCATAATAGAACAGAGTAATACAAGACATAACATTAGCAGTCATTAAAAAACAACCTAATAACGGCATTTTGTAATGTTTGAATAGCTCAATAATTGGATTTTTTGTCAGTTGATTAGTTTGTAATAATTGGGTAAAAAGAGGACTCTCATGTAGCTCTTTTCTTATATAAAAAGTAACAATTCCTAGTGTGGAACCAAGTATAAAAGCAACTCTCCAAGCATAGTTTTCAGGGAAAATAAAATTAAGTATTATTGTTAGTAGTTTAGCAAGCATTACACCTATAGCTGCCGAGATCATTATTGCTGCGATAGGATATATTTTGTTAGTAATGATAGTTTCGTTTAGATATGTAAATGCACTATTGACTTCTCCACCGGCAGAAAGCCCTTGCATAATACGAAAAGTAAGTAATAGTAAACCAGCATATATTCCTATGACTGAAGCATCAGGAATAAGACCAATACCTAATGTGCCAATTGTCATCAAAAGTACAGCAGCTACCAATACTTTTTTGCGTCCAACTCTATCACCAATTTGTCCAAAGATAATACCACCAATAGGTCTTGTAACAAAACATAAAGCAAATATTAAAAGTATAATAATTTGGGAGTTAGAACCATGCCTAAAGAACAAAGAAAAATAGTTTTTAGTTGTAAGTCTTTCATTTTTTTATCTCTAATTTCAAAGTTTAAACAAAAGTACCTAACTCGCAATAATTAGGTCAAATTGTTCGTAAGATAATATTATGAAAATAACTAAATTATAGTGAATATGGTTTTGTAAAAAACAAAAAAATAAGTCATTTTTGCTTTATAAAAGAAACTATTTTAATCATCTGCTATAATCTGTTTATCTTAAATTTTCAAAAATAATTTGCATGGCTGAAAAATATATATACTCAATGCATAGGGTCGGCAAAGTTGTGCCACCTAACAAATATATCCTTAAAGATATTTCACTATCATTTTTTGATGGCGCAAAGATTGGTGTATTAGGTCTTAATGGTTCTGGTAAATCAACACTACTTAGAATTATGGCTGGTCTTGATACTGAGATTGTTGGTGAAGCAGCTCCACGTAAAGGTGTCAAAATTGGTTATCTACCACAAGAACCGAAGCTAGATGAAACAAAAGATGTAAGAGGTAATGTTGAGGAGGCACTATCACACTTGCAAGAGATGCTTACTAGGTTTGATGAAATTAGTATGAAGTTTTGTGAGCCAATGTCAGATGATGAAATGGCTAAGCTTCTAGAAGAGCAGGGTAACTTGCAAAATGCCATCGATGCTGCTGGAGCTTGGGAAATTGATCGTAAGCTAGAAGTTGCTGCAGAAGCGCTACGTTTGCCGCCATGGGATGCTGATGTTACTAAGCTATCAGGTGGTGAAGCTCGTCGTGTTGCATTATGTAAATTATTATTATCTGCTCCTGATATCTTACTTTTAGATGAGCCTACTAACCATTTAGATGCAGAATCTGTAGCATGGTTAGAGAAATTCTTGGCAGAATATAAAGGTACAGTTGTAGCTATTACCCATGATAGATATTTCTTGGATAATGTTGCTGAGTGGATTTTAGAGCTTGATAGAGGAGAAGGTATTCCATTTAAAGGTAACTATTCACAATGGCTTGAGCAAAAGCAAAAACGTCTAGAGATGGAAGAGAAACGTGAATCTTCACATCAAAAAGCGCTTAAAGAAGAGCTAGAGTGGGTACGTCAAAATGCCAAAGGTCGCCAAGCTAAATCAAAAGCTAGATTAGCGAAATTCGATGAGTTAAGCTCTCAAGAGTTCCAAAAGCGTAATGAAACTCAAGAGCTATATATCCCACCTGGAGAAAGACTAGGTAACAATGTCATCAAAGTCAAAGATCTTGTTAAATCATTTGATGATAAGCTTCTTGTAGATGGTCTTGAAATGGATGTGTATCCAGGTTCGATTGTTGGTATTATTGGAGCTAACGGTGCTGGTAAGTCTACATTTTTTAAGATGCTAACTGGTAAAGAAACTCCTGATTCTGGTGAGATAAATATCGGTGAAACTGTAAATCTTGCTTATGTAGATCAGTCGCGTGATGCTCTAGATGACAACAAAACAGTTTGGGAAGAAATTGCAGATGGTCTAGATGTAATTACAGTTGGTAAATTCACTATTCCATCACGCCAATATGTAGGTAGATTTAACTTCAAAGGTGCAGATCAGCAGAAATATATTTCTCAGTTATCAGGTGGAGAGAGAAACCGTGTCCATCTTGCGAAGCTACTTAGAAGTGGTGGGAATGTTATTCTACTAGATGAACCGACAAACGATCTTGATGTTGAGACTTTAAGAGCGCTTGAGGAAGCTATATTAGCTTTCCCAGGTTGTATTATGGTTATTTCGCATGATAGATGGTTCCTAAACCGTATTGCTACACACATGCTTGCTTTTGAGGGTAATAGTGAAGTAGTTTGGTTTGAAGGTAACTACGATGTTTATATCGAAGACAAAAAACGCCGTCTTGGCGATAAATATGATGCTATTACTAAGATTAAATATAAGCGAATTTCGGTTGATTAGTATTTATTTAATCAGCTATTTATCTAAATGATATTAAAGTAAAATCTTAATTATTTTTCTTTAATAAATAGCTTCGCTGGAGAGGTTTATGATTAAAAAATAGTGTTTTGTATATGCTTTTTTCTCTTTCTACTAAACTATAGCTTTGCTGATACTGGGTATTAGTAATGATCCGATAAATACTCCTTCTAATGCCCCAAAAGTAGAAAGTAAAGGTTTTTTAAATGACTATATAGTGACTCCAATTAGTGATGTAGCTTTATTGGCAACAGCTCCAATTGGTTCTTTTATTGGTTTGTTTGAGGGAGCTTCAAAGTCTCAAGCTATCTTATATAATGGAGAGCATCATTCTGGAGATAGTGATATAGTTAATATCTTTGTAGCCCCATTTGCAGCAATAGGCTTTGCATTAGGTGGAGCGATTTATATGACTGTCAAATTACCTGCAGATCTAATAGAGGGTAACTCACATAAATAGAAATAAAGTCTATAAGTTTAGATTGTTTATAATTTTTTTAGACATTGACTCTATAGCATCCTTTACAATATCAGAGAGTATTTCATCTTTTTCAAAGATTCTTTGACCTTCTACCCCATAGAACTCAACATTGCTAATATCCATCCCTATAGCATCAGCTAATGCTAAGGATGGCGCAACACCAACACTATGAGATGATAAAAAAACCTCCAAAGCTAAGAATTTCTTTTGCTTTGAAATAAAACTCTGTACCTGGTGTAACTTTTGCATATACAGCATCTATAAGAATAATTTTGTCATATCCACTATCTAGAAATGTTAGTAAATTTAAACCTGGTCTATCAGCACTTTCTACAGTGATATTTTGGATGTTTTTTTCTTTTATAATCTCAGCTAGTTTATCAGCTACAAACCAACCAAACTGATCATCTGCAAAAGGTGATCCTATACCGAGAATTAGCGTTTTTTGTTTCATTTTTTACCTTTACTATTATTTTGCCTTTTTGGCTAATTCCTTTCCGTATTTATAGACTTTATCAGTTAAATTTCCAAAATCTTTAGCATCATTAGGTAATGAATAAGTTAATAATTCTCTATTTAACATAACAACTTTACCATTTATGATACTTGTCAAAACATTCTCTGGATTTGCTTGATATACAATAGCTGCATAGATATCATGAATCGGAGTCATATTTGGAGACTTTGTATCTATTATAATAAGGTCTGCCTTTTTACCTTTTTCTAAAGCCCCAACATAATTATCTATATGTAATGCTTTAGCACCACCTAAAGTCGCCATATACACAATATCTTTGGGTAACATAATTGTTCTATCAGAGTATTTTAATCTTTGCATATTAGCCGCATAATTCAGATATGGTAGTATAGATAATTGATTAGCGCTCATTGGACCATCTGTACCTATACCAACTGCCATGCCTATTTTGAGCATATAGTATGCATCAGCGATACCTGTTGCACCTTTTGCGTTAGCCTCAGGATTATAAGCAACTCCAACATCAGAGTCTTTTAATTTTTGTAAATCTTTTTTATCAATATGTATAGAATGAGCTACGGTTGTTCGATTATTAGCTAGATTGTATTCTGAAAGTTTTAAATAGTTGAAAGAGAGTTCCAAATATAGTTTATTAGGTTTTGACGAAACTAAAATAAACGATAAGGAACTAAAAAATGCCAAAGCACTTAACTCTTTCAAATAGA
>NZ_WBSX01000123.1 GCF_009823375.1 Francisella noatunensis subsp. noatunensis
TAGGGTCTAACTGCATATTTGGTCGTAAT
The DNA here is from genome assembly GCF_009823375.1 of Francisella noatunensis subsp. noatunensis. Classification (GTDB taxonomy): domain Bacteria; phylum Pseudomonadota; class Gammaproteobacteria; order Francisellales; family Francisellaceae; genus Francisella; species Francisella noatunensis. The sequence goes on from NZ_WBSX01000123.1 coordinate 30, forward strand.
CGGCCACGGGCTGTAAATTTTTTTTAATTTTTTTATCTATGTAAGACTTTAACGACAAATACTTCCCATATTTTAGGTGGGTATCAATAATAGTCTTAATAGGAACTCCTAAGTTGTATAAATGTTGTATACGTTGAATGTCCTTATCATACATTGATTTTTGTATAGTACCTTTGGGTTTGCCAAGCCTAGTTCCTTGTGCTTTAACAGCTTTTAAGCCTTCTTTAGTTCTTTCAGATATAAAGTCTCTTTCCAGTTCAGCTAACATTGAAAATATTGTTATAAGAATTTTATTAGCAGTTTGATTATTATTATCAGGATTTAAATCAAGGTGCTGTTTTATCACTATCAACCGAGATTTTTTTATTGTGGTTATATTCTCGATTATATCTAGTACATCTTTTATTGATCGACCAAGTCTGGATAGCTCTGAGACAATAATAGAGTCATTTTCATTAAGCTGGTCAATCAACTCATGAATTTTTCTTTGCTGAGCAGATTTTCTTGATGATATTTCTAACTCAAACCACTGATCAATATTCATTTTATGATCAACACAATATCTACTAATAATATTTTTTTGGCTATCCAAATTTTGTCTGTCTGTACTAACTCTGATATACCCAAAATTCATGATTTTATTCTTAACCTACTTTCTAGCGTAAAACTAAAGAAATATTATTGTCTTTGTAGATCTATTATGCAATAATTTTGAAATATAGTAAACGGTCGTTATAGAAATAAGTTTTGAGTGAAGTAACCCGAATATCTGATGAAATCAAATCATTATTGGATAATCCACCTAGATTTACTGATGATGAACGTATTTTATATTTTACTTTATCAGAAACCCAGCAAGAGTTAGTAGATAGATTAGATACTGATGTTAATAAAATTGGCTTTACTATTCAGCTAGGTTATTTTAGAGCAAGCCAACGTTTTTATGATACTAAAAATTGGTATGATTTTGATATCAACTTTATTGAAAAGAAATTCAATATCGAACCTAACCAGGTCAAATTACAATATGCAGATAGGTCTAAAAGAAGGCACCGTAAAATTATCTTAGATAGTCTAGGTACAATGGGGTTTAAAGATGCCAATACCATTTTTGAGACTGATCTTAAAAGACTGACTAAAGGAACAACAGACCCAGAAACGCTAATAAAAGAATTGACGATTATTGCGAAAGCAGGCAAGTATGAATTGCCTGCTAGCTATGAGTTTGCAAAACGAATCAATGAAACCATTGTAACGACTGAAAATAACTTCATATCTGCCTTTAATAGGCAATTTGAAAATATTAATACTAAAGAAATTACTCAAAAATTTGATATGTTCATTGAGCCGATCACAAGAAATGATGGATCAGAAAGCAATCGTCCCAAACTAACCCAATACAGAAAAATTAGCCAAAACTATAAACCAAGGAAATTATCAGGTGCATTAGACGACTTCTTATTGTTTAAACACTTATTCAATGTGGTCAATCCTATACTGCAATCTTTAGAAATATCGGTAGGTATTATTCAACATTTTGCTATCTGGATAATTAAAGCCAAAACCTTCCAAATCAAACAGCGATCAAAACATAAAATTCAATTTTACCTAGCTTGTTTTATTTACCATTATTATCATCTTAGACAAGATGCGCTTATCACTAGTATAATTAAAGGTGTTACTGAGCATTTAAATAGTATCAAGCGTGAACAAAAGAATGTAAGTTCTGAAGCTCAACAGATATATGGTCAGTTAACTCAGGCATTGCAAGTATCACGTGAAACGTTAAAAAAACATATCAACCAAGTTGAACAAATTGCAGAACATAAACAGAAGTCCTCTGACGAAAAAATTAATCAAATACTATCAATTTTGCAGCATTTAAAAGAATTAGAAGAGAGTAAATCTTCTGAAGCTAAGATCAATGAACTCATTGGACAGGCGAATGATATAAAGGATTCAATTGATGAATATGTATTACTGGATAAATATGCAGTTAAGCTACAGAATCGAGCATCAAAAATAATACCTCATATAGAATTTAGTGATCAAAGTAGCAATCCACAACTTTTGGATGCTGTAAGATATTATCAGCAGAAAAATGGTAAAATTGATTCAACAGCGCCCATTAGTTTTCTGACTGAGGAAGAAATAGATAAATTATATAATGAAGATAATCAATTCCAAATTTCATTATATAAAGCTTTATTAATCACTAAAACAGTTGAAGCAATAAAGTCTGGTGTTATTAACCTTAAGCATTCATATAAATATTTAACCTTACAAAAATATTTAATACCAAAAAATGATTGGGATAACCATAAAGAAACATATCTCAAAGAAGCTAAATTAGAAGATTTCATCGATATTAAACAATTACTCACCTCACTATGTTCACGTTTAGGATTTCATTACAGAAACACAAATGACCACATCATTAGTGGAGAGAATCATTTCGTTCGTTTTGATAAAAAAGGTAAAGCTATTGTAAAAACACCAGGCGTTTCAAAACTAAATAAAGAGAATATGGCTGATCTATTTAAAGATGCTAAATATATTTCTATTTTAGATATATTAAATCAAGTAAACCAGTCAGAGCCGTTCACCAAATGCTTTAAGCATCATAGTGTTGCTGCGCCAAAAGTAAAACCCATAAATGAAGTGTTTTATGCAGCATTGATAGGTATTGGGTGTAATATTGGTATTCATAAATTAGCAGGAACTGCCAAAGGAATATCATTAAACAAAATTGAGAATGTGGCTAATTGGTATATTAACAAAGAAGGTTTATACAAAGCCAATCACCAAATCATTCAGGCAATTGATAAATTAAGTTTACCTAATCTATTGTTAGGTGGGTCTAATATCAAACATGGTTCTAGTGACGGAATGCAAACTGAGATCACTCAAGATTCTCTGAATTCAAATCAAAGTTATAAATACTCTGGTCTGGCTAAAGGTGTTTCCATTTACAGTTTTATTGATAACCGGTGTGTATTATTTTATTCAACGGTTATTTCACCAGAAGAAAGAGAAGCTGCTTACGTTATAGATGGTTTATTTCATAATGATGAAGTTAAAATGGATATCCATTCTACTGACACACATGGGTTCTCTGAAATTGTTTTTGCTGTAACATTTTTGCTGAAAATTGCATTTGCCCCACGTATTAAGTCACTTTACAAGCAAGCCTTATATTCTTTTGAAAGTCCTAGCTATTATCAAAAATTAGGTTATAAATTATGCCCAAAAAAGATAATTCAACAAGCTAAAATTGAAAATCACTGGGATGAAGTCCTACGGTTGGTAGTCAGCATTAAATTAAGGTATGCCACTGCCTCACAAATTTTCAAAAGACTGAGTTCTTATTCTTTAGAGAATCCACTATATACTGCATTAAAGCAATTTGGGCGAATAATTAAAAGTATTTTTATACTCGTTTATTACCATGATTTAGAACTGAGGCAATCAATTCAAAAACAATTAAATTTAGTTGAATTATCCAACAAATTTTCTAAGGCTGTTTTCTTTGATCATAACAGTGAATTTAAAATTCAGGAGACTAAAGAAGAACAAGAAATTGCCGTTTTATGTAAGCAACTTATCCAAAATACCATTATTTATTGGAATTATTGTTACCTCACTCAAAAGCTAATCAATGCCCCTAATTCAGAAGATGTACAAAATTTACTGCAAGTCATGTTAAGTGGAACCGTTATGAATTGGGCACATGTTAATATGTATGGAGAATATGACTTTAGAAATATTGATGACTCTCCTAACCGCTTTGATATGCAAGCCATATTATCCTATACAGCTAAAAATGGAGATAAAGAATAATGTCTCTTACCAAATTCTCAGAAAATTATGAGAAGCTATTAAAGCAACTCAAGCAACAAGTTATATCTTCTCAACAAAAAGCCGCATTAAGTGTCAATAAAGAATTGATTTTGCTTTATTATGAAATTGGAAATGCAATTCTTTCATCACAGAATCAGAGTAACTGGGGATCAAAGGTTATTGATAAACTATCAAATGACCTTCAATCATCCTTTCCTGAACTAAAAGGCTTTAGTGTTAGAAACTTAAAATATATGCGTAAGTTTGCAGATGAATTCCTGGACTCTGTATTTGTGCAACAGGTTGTTGCACAAATACCTTGGGGTCATATTATTGTTTTAATGAATAAAATGTCAGATATTGATGCTAGAATATTTTACATTAATAAAACAATTGAGCATGGTTGGTCACGTAATATTTTGAATTTACAGATAGAAACCAATTTGCATATTAGACAGGGAAAAGCGGTTAATAACTTTAAAACTAAGCTGCCATCTCCACAATCTGATTTAGCTGTTGCAACACTAAAAGACCCATATACATTTGATTTTTTGAATATTGGTGAGGAAGCACAAGAGCGGGAAGTAGAAAAAGCGTTATGTGCGCATATGGAAAAGTTCTTACTGGAATTAGGTGCTGGATTTGCTTTTGTTGGTCGTCAATATCATTTGGAAGTTGGTGATCAAGATTTTTATATTGATCTATTGTTTTATCACCTAAAGCTGCGCTGTTTTGTTGTTATTGAACTGAAAGATAAGGAGTTTAAACCAGAATATGCAGGCAAAATGAATTTTTATCTTTCAGCCGTTGATGACCTTGTAAAACATAGTAATGACCAACCATCAATAGGTTTAATTTTATGCAAAACTAAGAACAATATTCTTGCTGAATATGCATTGAGAGACATGTCTAAACCGATAGGGTTAGCAGAATATAGACTATCTGACAGTTTGCCCGATGATTTAAAGACAGGATTACCTTCAATTGAAGAATTGGAAATCGAACTATCCAAAGATATGATTAATACTGTATCCAATAAAGGCATTGAGATAAAAGATTACCAACTAGAAGATACAGAGCATTTAATTTCCATTTTTTACAAATCAGTTCATAACATTGGAAATCAATATTATTCTCAAGGACAATTAGCTGCCTGGGCGCCAAAAGAGTCCTTGGATATCACTAATTGGAAAGCCAAATGGAACAAAACACCTCCTATAGTAGCAACCATAGATGGAGAAATTGTAGGATTTGCAGAGTTTGAATCTAATGGATATATTGATTGTTTTTATTGTGATCCAGACTTTCAAGGAAAAGGTGTTGGTTCACGAATTCTTAAAAGAATTGCAGACTTAGCATTAACTCAGAAAAATAAAAAAATATTTGCTGAAGTAAGCATTAATGCGAAGTTGTTTTTTGAAAATAAAGGCTTCAA
>NZ_WBSX01000124.1 GCF_009823375.1 Francisella noatunensis subsp. noatunensis
TTAACAATATATCTCATCAATACATTAGAAAGTTACAGATAGACTTGAATAATAGACCTAAGAAATGTTTAAATTACTTGACACCTAATGAAGTACATTTTGGTATCTCTATAAACATTGAGAATACAATCTAGCAGATATCTAGCACCATAAAAACATCTTCTGGGACATCATACTCACATTTTATTTTGTACTCTATGGTCGCTTTAAAGCCAAACTTCGGATAATAACTAGGATGCCCCAAAACAAATATTGCATCAATATTATTTTTCTTAGCTTCTTTTATCATCATTTCAATAAGCTTAGTACCTATTCCTTTATGTTGATATTTAGGTGCTACAGACATTGGAGCTAATCCATATATTTTAAGCTCATCAGTTTCTTCAGCTGTCATTTTCGAGAGAATTACTTGGCCTATTATGTTACCTTCATCTGTCTCAGCAACCAAAGATATTAAACTTTGATGATCTGTATGTAACAGCCTAACCAACCTCTCCTCATCACCGGTATCGAATGCTTCAGATATTAGCTTATATATCTGCTCTTGATCCTTTAAATTTTCATACCTAATTTTTACGTGCATATACTAATCTTTGATAACTAGATCACGTGTTGAACGAATTTCTAAATTTATAAACTTGCCAACTTTTTTAAATTTACCAAATACAGCAAATTTAGCTCTTTTACCTTTTCCAAAATCAAGATACTTAATCTGACTAGGTACCACAAATATCGAAAATCTAGAATCCTGATCTGCTTTAAAAAATAGCTTTTTACTCTCTCCAATATCAGAAAGCGTAATTCCTGCAATACCATAAATTAGACAATATTTATTATTAAGCACATGAGTATCAATGAAATTTAAATCAAGAATATTAATAGTTAAAATATCTTGTCTAGCATACTCTCTAATACGATTTTCAGTAAGTTGCTGCTTCTTTTGTGGCATTAGATTAAGCTCTTTTTCTTTAGAAAGCTCACCATTATTCTCTAGCTTAGTAACAAGATTTATACATTTTTCTAAGTTCTTGTTTACTAGAAAATTCAACTTACTCATATCTTTTTTTGAATCACTTAAAACTAATTCTTTGATTTTTTCATCCTGAATTGGTTTGGCAACCCTTGGACAAAGCTCATCATGCTGTTGATCTGTCATAAAAGCAAAATATGTTTCTTGATCAGCTTTACGTACTATTTTTAGTTTAGCTTTGCCGCAATCTGGACAAAAAATATTATCAAAATGGAGTTTACTATTATATTCACTGGCTTTTATGAACCCTCTTTTATATCTAGCTGTTTTCACTTTTTATCCCTAAATCTTTTCAAAAAGAATATCTGATATTGAATGATCGAGATTCTGACCTCGTTTCTCAAATTTTGTCAAAGGTCGCCATTCTGGTCGCGGTGCGAATCCATCATATAGATTTTTGTATTTATTATCATTTTCAAGAAGTTCTAATACTTCCTCTGCATATGGCAACCAATCACTAGCATAATGAAATACCCCACCTACTTTAAGTTTTTTAGCAAATAAGTCAACATTTGATTGATTCACTAATCTACGTTTATTATGCTTTTTCTTATGCCATGGATCTGGAAAATATATCTGCATTCCTGACAAAGAACTATCAGATATCATATTTTCTAATATTTCTACGGCATCATGACTCATCACTAAAAGATTAGAAATATTTTGATGTTCGATTTCATATAGAATATTACCAACTCCAGCTTTATGAACTTCAATCCCTAAATAATTTTTAGTAGGATTTTCTAAAGCCATTTGTACCAATGACCCACCCATTCCAAAACCTATCTCTAATACTACATCATTAGAATTTTTGAAAATTTCAGAAAAGTCTAAACTTTTATTTTGATCATATTCAATCATATATTTAGATGCATAATCATCGAGAGCTTGTTGCTGTTTTTTGGTCACTCTGCCCGCTCTTTGGACATAACTTTTTATCTGGCGTAAATTTTCTTTAGAATTATCACTCATTTTTCTAGATTTATTGCAATTTTATTACTACTATTCTATCGCAAGTCAAACAAAAATAAGAGTATAACAGTGCTAATCTTTTTAACTATTCTAGCTTTACAAATCAGTTGCCTCGTACTACCAGGTCCAGACTTCTTTGTAACTATAAGTAATTCTATTAAATTTGGACATAGATCAGGCATTTATACTGCATTTGGTGTTGCAAGCGGGATTCTTTTAAACACATTTATAGTCTACTGGTTTGGTTCTTTTTTGCTCCACCAACAACCATTACTATTCAAAGCACTAATACTTCTAGGTGTCATTTATCTTGCCTACATTGCATATAACTTATATAAAAATATTTTTACAAAAAAGCAACTTAACCCTAATGCTAACGAGCATATAAAAAATCTCGATAGCTTTGATAAGCCTGCTAATATTAAACTATTTTTAAATGGTGCTTTCACAAACCTAGCCAATGCTAAAGTATTAATTTTTTTCAGCTCAATGCTTAGTCTAGTTGCACAACTTCCAAGTTTTGGTAAAATTGCTATTTGGTTTGCTATAGCACTTAGCACCTTTATTTGGTTTGCTATTGTTGCTACTTTTTTTGGCAATAATAAGCTTAGACAAGTATTTTTTAGAAATATCAAAAAAATTGAGTTAATATCTGCAATTTTTATAACTGTTTTTGTAGTAATTATATTAATTGAGCTTTTTTAGAATAAAACTTTACTCCAACCCAACTTTTCTCTTAGAGTGTCATAATAATTATAATCTTTTGTATGCAAGACAGTGACTTTTTTCTGTGCTTTTTGAATAGTTACTTTCTGGTGAGACCTTAGCATAGTATCATGCCTACCATCAATACTCAAAACAGGTTCAGGATCATTGTAATCTGTTATATAAATATCTATAACACTCGTATCTGAGATGACCAAAGGTCTACTATTTAATGAGTGTGAACATACTGGTACCAAAACCACACTGCTTTGATTAGGATTCAAAATAGGTCCGCCAGCTGACATTGCATGTGCTGTTGAGCCTGTTGGTGTTGCCACAATCAACCCATCACCTCTTTGATCAAAAGCATATCTACCATCTATGTAGACTTTTAAGCCAAACATTAATCCCCTACTAGACGTTATCGCAATTTCATTTAATGCGATAGAAGCCTCAAGAGGTGCTCGTAAATTATCATCAACGCGACATTTCAACATACTCATTTTGGTAACTGAGCTGTCTCCTTTCAATATAGCATCAAGGTCCCTTCTTAAGGCATTATTATCTGCAGCAAGAGTTGTCAAAAACCCAAGCTTACCTTTATTTACGCCAATAACAGGTATATTACTATACAATGCTAAAACTCTAGAAGCCTTAAGAAAATTACCATCTCCACCAACAACGATAGCTACATCACATATCAAAGCTATTTCTTTTAAACTTGCTGTTGCAATATTTTCTAATGTGATATCAGAAGCCGTTTCATCCTCTACCACCACATCTAGATTTGGCTGTTGCAAATAAGCATACAAAACCTCAACTGTTTGACTTACTTCTTTTTTATAATGCTTACCAATAATTGCAACTCTGCTATATTTATAGACCATATTTATAGATTTGTACTAACATTGACTGTAATTATACCAAAATCGAAAATCTTTGGATTAATATTCACAATCATAGATTAACATTCTCATAGCCATCAAATATAAGTTGCTCAAATCTATTAATATATTTAAAATAAAGTATAAGCTTAGTAAATATAGATTGAGTATATGGACAACAAAAATAAACTAGCAAGTATAATTATACCTGTAAAAGATGAATCTAAAGGTATTGATCATCTTTTTAATAGATTGATGCCAATTCTAGAGCAACTACCAACCAAGTATGAACTAGTATTTATAAACGATGGTAGTAACGATAATACTTTAGATCTTCTACTAGAAAAACAAAAGAGCATTCCAGAAATTGCTATCGTTGACTTATCCCGTAATTTTGGTAAAGAAGCCGCATTATTTGCTGGTTTTGCTAACTGCAAAGGTGATGCAGCCATTTCTATTGATGCTGACCTTCAAGATCCACCTGAACTTATTCTAGAGATGGTTGAGCATTGGCTAAATGGCTATGAAGTTGTAACTGCGGTTAGAGAAAATCGTGACACCGATACTTCAACGAAGAAGCACACTGCTGGACTTTTCTACACAGTGATGAATAAAGTTAGTGAAACTAAACTTACTCCTAATGCCGGAGACTATAGACTGTTAAATAGAGCTGCTATTAACGCTTTTCTTGAGCTTAAAGAAAAAGTACGTTTTAACAAAGGTCTTCTTACATGGATAGGCTTCAAAGAGAAAATCGTTTACCATGCTAGAGAAGAAAGAGTAGCTGGACAGACTAAATGGAACTACTGGAAGCTATTTAAGTTTTCTATAGATGGTATTACAAGTTTTAGCCGTGCACCATTAGAGATATGGTCTTATATTGGTGTTTTTGTTGCTTTTATGAGTTTTGTATATGGCTCTATAATAATCATCAAATCATTAGTATTCGGAGCCGATGTCCCAGGCTACCCTTCACTAGTGACATTTATTTTATTCTTTAGTGGATTACAGATGATTGGTATAGGAATGTTAGGAAGCTATATCGGTAGAATATTTATCGAAACAAAGCATCGACCTCTATATATAGTGCGTGAAGTGCACAGATCTGAAAAATAATTTTCTATTAAGCTTTTAAAAGCTAGATTGTATTCTCAATGTTTATAGAGATACCAAAATGTACTTCATTAGGTGTCAAGTAATTTAAACATTTCTTAGGTCTATTATTCAAGTCTATCTGTAACTTTCTAATGTATTGATGAGATATATTGTTAAAGTTAGTACCTTTAGGTATAAATTGTCTGATATACCTATTCATGTTTTCATTAGTACCTCTTTGCCAAGGACTGTATGGATCAGCAAAGAATACTTTGATGCCAGTCTTGCTAGTTAGCTTCTTATGTTTAGCAAACTCTTTACCATTATCAAATGTAGCTGTTAATATTTTATGACCATTAGATACTTTGTACAATATTCTATTGATTGAATTAGCTGTTCTATCTATAGACTTGGCTAAAATAGTAAATCTGCTAGCTCTATCGACCATTGTTACAATAGCACTTTTATGGTCTTTACCAACAATAGTGTCACCTTCAAAGTGATAAAGATTTTTTCTATTAGCACTGCTAGGTCTTTCAGAAATACTCGCTCTATCCTTTATCTTAACTTGTTTAGAGTCACCTTCTTTTTTGTATTTATATTG
>NZ_WBSX01000125.1 GCF_009823375.1 Francisella noatunensis subsp. noatunensis
CCTCATGTTTTAATCTACCACAAATAAGTTCCGGAGATATCTTCTTTTTTAACAAAGCTATTATTAGCTTTTTAACTTTACAGGATAGCTTATGATTATTTGAAGTTCTGCGGCTTTGATATAGCTTCTGTGCTATCTCAGCATTATAGTCACTATTTATACTAGTGCGATTAAGTTCCTTTTTTATAGCTCTTTCACTATAGCCAATTTTATTGGCTATTTGAGATGTTTGGTATCCTAATTTAAGTAATTCTTCTATACAATATCTATTTGAAAGAGTTAAGTGCTTTGGCATTTTTTAGTTCCTTATCGTTTATTTTAGTTTCGTCAAAACCTAATAAACTATATTTGGAACTCTCTTTCAACTATTTAAAACTTTCAGAAATCTAGCAGATTTAAAATCTACCTTTCTCCAATCAAAATATTTACCAGGGTCTGTTTTTCTATTCGGTGCGATATCACTGTGTGCAGCAATATCACTCAACTCTCGATAACTCTGCTGTAAATCTCTTAATAAAGTATTGAGCGAATTATATTGTTGTTGATTATACACACTATTATCAGTGCCTTGCAATTCTATTCCTATCGAAAAATCATTACAGCCTTGTCGGCCATTAAATTGGCTTACTCCAGCATGCCACGCTCTATCATCTACAGAAACGAATTGTATTATCTCACCATTTCTTTTTATATGAAAATGTGCAGATACTTGTACATCATTTAAACTTTGAAAGCTCTCATGTTGCTGGCAATCAAGCTTGTTGGTAAAAAGCTTCTCAACATTAGTATTATCATACTCACCTTCTGGTAAACTTATACAATGTATAACTACTAGACTGATATCATTAGCATTAGGTCTTTGATTAAAGTTAGGACTTTTTATATGCTTAGCTTTTTTATACCAACCTTGCTCGAACATCTTAGTATTTAAAATTATTTGTAATAGTATTATACTATATCAACTAATTTGGTAATTTTCAATAATTTTAACTATGAAATGCCTTGATTGTAAGCTTGCAAAAAGAACTTTTTTATACGGTATAATAACATTAATAATCGTAGTATTTAGCTATATTTCTTAGATGTAATAGTAGCTGCATACATAGGTATTTTTACCTACCTATGGTCAAAAGCATTTGTTGAAAACAAAAGATTAAACAAATAATCAATTTATATATTCTTTGAAATAAGTCAGTGCTTTTCGATAAACATCTTGCTTGAAATAAACCACATGATTTATTGGATACCAATAACTAACCCATCGCCAATTATCAAATTCAGGAGAGTCATTGGCTTCTAAGTTAATATTACTTTCTGAAGTTTTTAACCTTAATAAAAACCATTTTTGTTTCTGTCCTATACATACAGGCTCTTTACTTCTCACAAGTGAATCTGGAATATCATATTTAAACCAATCTCTAGTAGATGCAATTACTTCAACATCATGAGGACGTAAACCAACTTCTTCGTACAACTCTCTATACATCGCCTGCAATGGTGTCTCACCCGTTGCAACTCCTCCTTGAGGAAATTGCCACGAGGTTCTACTCTTTCTTTGACCCCAAAACACTCTATCTTGTCTATTTAGTAAAACTATCGCTACATTTGCTCGATACCCACTTTTATCTATCATTATTCAAAGAAAACTTTCTTCTACCTAATCTTATTGTAAACTAATTTTTCTAAGTTTGATAACTTATAATTAGATTTAGTTCATAACAATATGATCTATAAATATTAACAAAATAAGCATTTTTTGATTCTTTACTTATCTTCATCAGTCAAATCATTTAACATAGTTATTAATACTCATATAAACACTCTTAAAATAGTGATTCCGAACACTCTTAGTAATTGCTTTTTTATACAAGCTAAACAAACTCCTAACAATATAGCTATCACTGATGAAAATATTGAGCTTACATATCAGCAAACAGCTAACCAAATTATAAATCTAACGAGATACTTGTCAGAAAATGGCTATAATCAGAATAGTATAATCTCTATATACAGTTCAAAACGATATGAGATTATCATTGCCTTTTTGGCAGTATCAAGTATAGGAGCAAGTTGCGTACAGTTAGATAAATCATTTCCTTTACCTTTGCTTAAGGATATCATAAATGATACAAACTCAGATCTAATTCTATGCGATGAGATACCAGATATTAAATCAGTAAAATGTATAGATTATATAAATATTATATCAAAGTGTGATGACTCTAAGATTCAAATACCTATGGATATAAAGATAGATCCAGAAAAAGATTTTTGGTTAGTATACTCATCTGGCACTACTGGCAAAAATAAAGGAATCTCTATATCTCATAGAGCGATAGTTGAATCATACAAAATTAGAGAAACTATCAAACCCTATGATAGCGATAGTTCGATTGGTTGTAATATTTACTACCTTTGGGAAGCTTTTAGACCCTTATTAAAAGTTGGAAGAACTAATATAATCCCAGATACAATACTTTATGATTTTAAAGCGCATGCAAAATATATCAAAAATAAAAAGATCAATGAAATTCTCTTTACACCTTCGTATCTTGAAACTTTATTATCAACTTCGGAAGATACTGCTATAGAAATATTTAATAATATTAATACATGCTGGTTAAATGGTGAAGTAGTCTCTAGTTGGCTACAATATAAACTAGAGAAATTCATGAGCTCCACAAATATATATAATCTGTATTCTATATCTGAATGTCACGATGTTGCAGTATATAAATTACACCCAAATGATAAATATTTAGAAGAAGATGGCGTTGTCCCTGTTGGTCATGTACTACCAAAGGTTGATGCAGTTGTGCTTGATGAAAATAAAAAAATAGTTAAGAATGGCCAAAAAGGAGAAGTATATATCCATTCTATAGGATTAGCTAATGAATACATCAATAAACCAGACCTTAATACAGAAAGATTTATCACTGCAGCAAATAGTCCAATCAAGAAGCGCCTTTATAAAACTGGAGATTTTGGCAAGCTATCAGATGATGGACAGTTAATAACAATATATGGTCGATGCGATTATATTATCAAACTAAGAGGTTATACCCTTTCACTACCATTTATTGAATCTGTTATTAAGGATAAACTTGACATAATGCACTGTATAGTCGATAAAACAGGTGCCACAAGAATGTCAGAATCATTGATTGCATATTTAGAAATTCCTAAAGAGAATCAAGATACTTTTCGCCAGCAGTGGGATCTAAAAAATAACAATAAGCCCTCTAAAAAACTACTAGATAAAATTTCTCCCCATCTGGCTCACTATATGCTCCCTAAATATATTGTTATACTCGATGAAATACCTCTTAACAGATACTCAAACAAACTTGATAGAAATAGCATTAAACATGATGATTTAATCATTGAAACTCAAGAAGTTCAAGCAATCAATAATTTGCAAGACTATAAAAGATTATGGTCAAATATCTTAAATATATCTGAAGATGATATATCTCTAACAAGCTGTTTTTTTGAGCTTGGTGGATCATCCCTATCTGCAATGTTACTTATAAGTAATCTAAAAGAGCTTGGCTTTGATATTACTATCAGCAATTTTGTTAAAAAAAGTTCTCTAAAAGATAGTTATAATTTAATAATAAATAATCAATCCTCAACAAAACAAGAAATCACTCAAGAGATCTTGGATGACATTAATAAATTTACAACTTCCATAAAACCAAATATTTGTCAAGATTTATCATCAACAAATACTGGAAATATCTTATTGACAGGCGCAACAGGATTTTTAGGCTCTCACCTTCTAGCTCACTTAATATCAAATGAGAAAATACAAACAATTTACTGTTTGGTACGAGCTACAGATGAAAATCAAGCGAGATAAAGAGTCGAAAAAACTCTTGAAAAACTTAACTTTAAAACAAACTCAAAAATAGTCTATTTAAATGGAAATATTACTAAAACAAACTTTGATTTAGATAGTAAAAAATGGTTAGGATTATCTAAAGAGATAGATACCGTTATTCATACAGCAGCTTCTGTCAATCTATTATTACCTTATAATGCTTTGAAACCAAGCAATCTTGATGGAACAGCACATTGTATTGATTTTTGTCTTACGAATAAAAGTAAACATTTAATATACATATCCACTAATGGAATATTCCCATTACATCTGAATAAAGTTTTTGATGAATCTAATTCCATTGATTGGATTGAATCACTAGAGTCTGGCCACTCGCAAACAAAGTGGGCAGCAGAAAAACTCGTTCATAAAATGATTGAAAAAGGTCTTAATGCAAGTGTTTTAAGACTAGGAAATATCTCACCTCAAACACCTAGCTATATAAATAAATCTGATACAAACTGGTTACTCTACTAAAAGAAATAATTACCCAGAAGAAAATACCTCAAAATATAAACTTAGAAATGACTCAGTAGATCATATAACTAAGATTGTAGAACATTTTATATTGACTAAACCAGACTACAACATCCTTAATATTACTAACAAAAATTTTCTTAATGCAAACATATTAGCTGAATGTTTCAACTATGAAACTATCGAATATAATAATTGGCTTGATGCTATTATAGATGACTCAACAATATGTAACTATGATAGAACTAATTACCAAAGAATCATGAAAGAGATCAATATCAATTATCTAGAAATAACTACTGAATATATAAATAATATTTTTCTAGGAGGTAAAGATGAGCTTACTTACAAATAAACATGTATTAATAGTCGGTGCCTCTAGTGGTATGGGTATGGGTATGGGTAAAGCTATTGCTAATGCATGCCGAGAAAAGCAAATGAAAATATCTTTATGCTCGCGTCGTGAGATTGATATTCAAAGTGATAGTACATTCTTTCAATCAGTAGATATCCAGAATTTAGCTCAAGTAGAGAGCTTTATAAAGCTAGATTGTATTCTGAAAGTTTTAAATAGTTGAAAGAGAGTTCCAAATATAGTTTATTAGGTTTTGACGAAACTAAAATAAACGATAAGGAACTAAAAAATGCCAAAGCACTTAACTCTTTCAAATAGATATTGCATAGAAGAATTACTTAAATTAGGATACCAAACATCTCAAATAGCCAATAAAATTGGCTATAGTGAAAGAGCTATAAAAAAGGAACTTAATCGCACTAGTATAAATAGTGACTATAATGCTGAGATAGCACAGAAGCTATATCAAAGCCGCAGAACTTCAAATAATCATAAGCTATCCTGTAAAGTTAAAAAGCTA
>NZ_WBSX01000126.1 GCF_009823375.1 Francisella noatunensis subsp. noatunensis
TTTTTTGTATTTATATTGTCTAGCTTTGAAAAATAATAAGTGTCTAAGCTTTAACTTGCTTATTAAGTTGTAAATTGCTTTGTGAGTTATATTAACAATGCCCTCATGTTTTAATCTACCACAAATAAGTTCCGGAGATATCTTCTTTTTTAACAAAGCTATTATTAGATTTTTAACTTTACAGGATAGCTTATGATTATTTGAAGTTCTGCGGCTTTGATATAGCTTCTGTGCTATCTCAGCATTATAGTCACTATTTATACTAGTGCGATTAAGTTCCTTTTTTATAGCTCTTTCACTATAGCCAATTTTATTGGCTATTTGAGATGTTTGGTATCCTAATTTAAGTAATTCTTCTATACAATATCTATTTGAAAGAGTTAAGTGCTTTGGCATTTTTTAGTTCCTTATCGTTTATTTTAGTTTCGTCAAAACCTAATAAACTATATTTGGAACTCTCTTTCAACTATTTAAAACTTTCAGAATACAATCTAGCATTCATCAATCACTTTGATATATAATTTACCATCTTTTGCTCTCTCTGGTCCATGTATATCTGTATCAAATCCTGGCAGCATTGATCCTATCTTCTCTAACATCAATAAGAAATCTAATATTACCTTAGATTCTTCAGTAACTTTTTCGCCTGGGAATATCACTGGTATACCTGGTGGATATGGTAATATCATCACGGCTGAGGTCTGTCCATATAGCTCTGCTAACGGGACTTTTTTGACTTTACCTTTTAGTAATTTCTGAAAAGCTCTATGAGGATTAAGCTGTTGTTCAGGTAACACATTAAAGGCATGGTACATAAGATTAGGAAGATTAGCCTCTTTCATATACTGGTGTAATCTTTCACTAACTTCTTGGATTCTCATATCTTCATAGAACTTAGGATCTTCAGCATATAATGTTGGTAGCATCTTCTCAACTAATGTATTTTCATCATACATTTGTTTGAATTTATTAAGTACCGATATTAGCCTTACTGATTTTGCCTTTGTAGTGCCTAAACTAAAGATAAACAACAATGAATAAGGTCCAGATTTCTCAACTACAACATCATGCTCATCTAAAAACTTAGCTACTATATCTGCTGGTACACCCCAATCTTGGACATCATTATCTTTTATACCAGGAGTTAAGATTGTTATCTTAATTGGGTCTAATGAAAGAAAATCTCCATCTATATTTTTAAATCCATGCCATTTATCAGCATTTCTTAATAACCACGCCTCTTTATTAGAAATATTATCAGGTTGCCAAACATCAAAGAACCAATCACCAGCTTCTGATCTAAGCTTAACTAGCTCTCGTCTAAAATCTATCGCTAGATTGATAGTTTTATCGATAAGGTTGTAGCCCTGCTCTCCCTCCATCATTGCCGCAGCCGTCTCAACACTAGCAACTATTGGATAAAAAGGAGATGTTGAAGTATGCATCATATATGCCTCATTCAAAACCTCATCGTTATAATCACCTTTTATGTGCAACATTGATGACTGACTGAAAGCTGCTAGAAGTTTGTGAGTGGATTGTGTCTCAAAGATTATATGCTCTGGCTTTGGTTCAATCTGCATTGCAGACTTATGCTTATAGATTGGATGAAATATCGCGTATGGTATCCAAGCACTATCAAAATGTAACTTTTTAACATCTAGTTCATGATGAATAGTATCTGTATTATATAAAATACCATCATAAGTTGAATTTGTAACAACAGCATATTCAGGCCATTTATCTGCAATGCTACTATTATCAATTTTTTCTTGGATAGCTTGGCGCTGAAATTCTTCTTTAGGTATACCACCAATTATGCCATAAGCATTTCTTGTTGGTTTTAGATATATTGGATTAACATCTACCATCATCATTAGGTGTGTAACTGATTTATGGCAATTTCTATCAACAAGAATTGTATCGCCATCGGCAACACTATACATACCTACTATTTTATTAGCTGTTGATGTTCCGTTAGTAACAATTAACGATCTATCAGCTTGGAAAACTTTTGCGACATACTCTTCGGCATCTTTATGAGCCTCAGAATGATCTAATAAACTTCCTAGCTCTTTCATTGAAATAGATAGGTCTGTCTTAAAAATATTCTCACCATAAAAATCATAAAATAATGCACCTACTGCCGAACGCTGAAAACCGTAACCTCCTTGGTGACCTGGAGTACAAAATGATGAGTTAAAAGATTTGGAATATTTAAACAACTCATAGGTTAAAGGTGGCAAAATATCATTGAAGTAATTCGTAATAGTTCTATGAATAAAATCAGAATCCTCACCAGCTAGAGCATCATACTGTAAAAAGTTAATATTTAAATTAAAATCACGTAAATTAAGTTTGATACTTTGGCTATAATCAGAAACTACAAATACTGGTAACTTAGTATTAAGATGTGCAATATTATGAAATGCTTCAATACTAAAACTAGTTCTATCAAGTACGATACAACATATCCTTGAATTATCCTCAAGAATCTCTACAACCTCAGATAAATCATCTAATGTTAAAGTATGATATTCATAACTTTGTAAATCTTTTTCAATCTTTAGTAAGAACTTTTCTTTATAGGACTTTAATGTGTCTTTATATACAAATACAATTGTCTTCATTAGCTTTACCACTTATAGGCTATATACTTATGCAGTATACTAAAAGTGAATCAGATAAAAATATTTTTTACTAATGAAAATCAATAAATAATGATTTAGTTGGCGTGTTCAACTAATTCTAACTCACCATCTACTAATCTATAGATTTTATTCATACGACTAGCTAGTCTCTCATCATGCGTGACAATTACAAAACTAGTTCCAAAATCATCACTAAGCTGCTGCATCAAAGCAAATATACTTTCAGATCTTTGGCTATCTAAGTTTCCTGTAGGCTCATCCGCTAAGATACAATTAGGATTGGTAACTAAAGCCCTCGCAATAGCAACTCTTTGGCGCTCACCACCAGAAAGCTCTGCAGGCTTATGATGTGCACGATGCTCTAAACCAACTTTTGTTAGAATTTCATTGGCAAGCTTTATTGACTCTTTTTTTGTATACTTTTTGGTAATAGCTAATGGAATCATTACATTCTCAATAGCTGTAAATTCCGGCAATAAATGATGTAACTGATAGATAAAGCCTAAATGCTTATTTCGCATCTTTGCGCGCTTATTGACAGACTGATTATCAAATCTCTCGCCCATGAGCATTACTTCACCTGAGCTACATTTATCTAGTCCACCCAAAACATTTAGCAATGTTGTCTTACCTGATCCTGATAAACCCAATATAGCAACCTTCTCTCCTTTATTAATTTCAAGGTTTACATTTTTTAGTATAGCTATATCTGTTTTGAATTCTGTGTAGCTTTTTGAGACATTTTTGCAACTTAAAACTATATTACTCATATCTAAGCGCCTCTACTGGTTGAACCTTAGAAGCACTCCAAGCCGGATAAAGTGTAGCTAAGAAACTTAAAAACATAGAAACTAAAGTAACCTTAAATACATCAGACCACATAAGCTCCGATGGAATATAATTAATTAGATACACGCTAGCACTCAAGAATTGTCTCCCTGTAACATGCTGAATGAAATTAACAATCTCTGTGGCATAAGTCGATAGTAAAATCCCCAATAGAACTCCTATAACTGTGCCAATTAAACCAATTATAAACCCTTGGTAGATAAACACAGTTATAATTTGTCTTGATGACATCCCCATAGTTCTAAGAATGGCTATATCACTTCGTTTATCAGTCACAACCATAACCAAAGAGGATAATAGGTTAAATATAGCAACCGTAATTATCAGCAATAGGATAAAGAACATCATTGTCTTTTCCATTTTTAAAGCATCAAAGAAAGATTTGTTCTCATCAGTCCAATCACGAGTGAAATAATATGGTGCTATAGCACCATCATTAAGCTTATTTTTTACAAGTGGCGCATCATAGATGTTTTTTAGACCTAGTTGAAGAGATGATATTGAATTACCTGTTTCAAATACTTTTTGGGCATTTTTAATATTAATCATCGCATAATAAGCATCATATTGATAACTTATTGAGAATATACCTGATACTGTAAACTGTTTAATTCTAGGAATCATTCCAGCTGGTGTTAAGCTTATTTTAGGAACTATTAAAGTAACTTTATCTCCTATGCTAACACCTAAACTATTTGCTAGTACACTACCTAAAACAATATTATAGCCCTCATTATCATCCAATGATGATAACTTACCTTCTATGATATGATCACCAATTGGTAACACCTTAGTTTGATATTTTGGTTCTATACCTTGTATCTGTACAAAAGCAGTTGTACTACCACCATTATTTGCACTTAACAATCCTTGAGACTCCACGATAGGAGCTGCTGCTGTAACACTTGGCGCACTTTTCTCAACTTCTTTTGCTAATTTTGGCCAATCAGTAACTTGCCCACCCATTTGATATACTTTCAAAGGCGGTACCATCATCAAAATTCTATTTTTGATTTGCTGATCAAAACCATTCATCACAGACATTACTGTAATCAAGACAGCAACTCCCAAAGATATACCCAAAAAAGATATAGCAGAAATAATAGATATAAACCGATTACGCTTCTTAGCACGGATATATCTTAACCCTATAAAAAGAGGAAGACTTCTAAACATTTAAGCTTTGTTTTACAAATAAAATTACCATGTATAATAACATATTAAGGAACTAAAAACATTTGAAATAACCATAGCCAAATTTATCAAAAAAATTATCTTGGTATCAATTTTTGATTAGCCTTGTTAATTTTTACTAATTGCTGAAATATTTATATTGGCTAGATTGTATTCTGAAAGTTTTAAATAGTTGAAAGAGAGTTCCAAATATAGTTTATTAGGTTTTGACGAAACTAAAATAAACGATAAGGAACTAAAAAATGCCAAAGCACTTAACTCTTTCAAATAGATATTGTATAGAAGAATTACTTAAATTAGGATACCAAACATCTCAAATAGCCAATAAAATTGGCTATAGTGAAAGAGCTATAAAAAAGGAACTTAATCGCACTAGTATAAATAGTGACTATAATGCTGAGATAGCACAGAAGCTATATCAAAGCCGCAGAACTTCAAATAATCATAAGCTATCCTGTAAAGTTAAAAAGCTAATAATAGCTTTGTTAAAAAAGAAGATATCTCCGGAACTTATTTGTGGTAGATTAAAACATGAGG
>NZ_WBSX01000127.1 GCF_009823375.1 Francisella noatunensis subsp. noatunensis
GATTCAATGACTGTAAATAAAGTAAAACAGCAATATAGTGTCAAACACCCTATTCTTGGCTTTATATTTATGTCTGGCGCTGGATTTATTGGAGGTTTACTTGGTATTGGTGCTGGTATTTTTAAAGTAATAGCGATGGATAAGGTTATGAAGATACCCTTTAAGGTAAGTGCATCTACTAGCAATTTTATTATGGGTATTACGGCATTTGCGGCGACTTCAACTTATTATTTCGCAGGGTATATAGATAGCTCAATAACTGCTCCTGTTGCTTTAGGTACTTTATTAGGTGCTACTATATGCTCTAAAATTATGCCGTATATTTCAACAAAGGTTTTAAGGCTTACATTTTTTATAGTTTTATTTATTTCAGCATTACAAATGATAATTAAAGGATTAATATGATCAAAGATAATGTCATATATCGTGTTATAAAGTTAAACTTATCATTAGCTGTTTTCATAATATGTTTAGGTGCTGTAGATGCTATTTTTGGAAGTCGTGATATTGCAAAAAATATTGTTAATATTGGAATCTTTTTAATAATAATAACACCTGTGCTAAGGATCCTTTTAGAGTTTATCTTTTTTATAAAGGCAAAAAACTACACTTACATGCTGATATGTTTACTATTATTCCTAATAATAGCTGTTAGTATAGTCTGTTAGATAGTATATTTATTCTAAAAATGTTAATATTTTGTCTATTGTGATAATTGTGCTCATAAGAGCTGAAACTTATTGAAATATGTTTACTAGTTTATCAGATAAATTGCAATCTTCATTTAAGAAGATAAAAGGACAAACTTCTCTTACAGAAGAAAATATACAGTCAGCTTTACGTGACATTAGAGTATCTCTACTAGAGGCCGATGTTGCATTACCTGTTGTCAAAAAGTTTATAGAAAATATAAAGCAAAAAGCTATAGGTGAAGAAGTCAAGAAAAGTCTTACACCAGATCAAACATTTATTTCATTCGTAAAAAAAGAAATAGAAAGAGCATTAGGCGAAGAAGCTGTACCTATCAACTTAAAAACTCAGCCCCCAGCTATTATACTCATGGCAGGTTTGCAAGGTGCTGGTAAAACAACTTCTACAGCTAAACTTGCTAAGTATTTAAAAGAGCAGCATAAGAAAAAGGTAATGGTAGTCAGTGCCGATGTCTATCGCCCTGCTGCTATTGATCAGTTAAGAACTCTTGCAAATGGTTTGAACATAGAGTTTTTTGAATCTGACACATCTCAAAAGCCTGACTATATTGTTTCAGAAGCTATTAGAGCTGCTAAAACAAAATTAATAGATGTTCTGATAATAGATACCGCTGGTAGATTGCATATTGATAGTAATATGATGGATGAAATCAAACAAATCCATAAAATTGCAAATCCAATAGAAACATTCTTCACTGTAGATAGTATGACAGGTCAAGATGCCGCTATTACTGCTAAAGCATTTAATGATGCTTTAGAGTTAACAGGTGTGATTCTTACAAAAACTGATGGTGATGCTAGAGGTGGAGCTGCTCTTTCGATTAGAGAGATTACAGGTAAACCGATTAAATTCTTAGGTACTGGAGAAAAAACAGATGCATTAGAGCCATTCCATCCTGATAGAGTAGCCTCTAAAATACTAGGAATGGGTGATGTGCTTAGTTTAATCGAAAGCATTGAACAAAAAACAGAGAAAAAATCTGCTGAAAAACTTACCCAAAAGCTTAAAAGTGGCAAAACCTTTGACTTAGAAGATTTTAAAAGTCAGATACAACAAATGAAGAATATGGGTGGTGTTGGCTCAATTATGTCTAAATTACCCAATATGCCTGCAAATTTACCAGGTAATGTTGGTGATGATATGTTTAAAAAAATTGAAGCCATGATAGACTCAATGACTCCGCTTGAGCGAAAGAAGCCAGAGTTAATCAAACATAGCAGAAAGCAAAGAATTATAAAGGGATCAGAAACTACAATACAGGACCTTAACAAACTTCTACAGCAACACACACAAATGAAAAAAATGATGAAAAGTGTAGTTGGTAAAAAAGTAGGTATGGCTAACATGATGAAACGGTTGTCAGCTATGCAAGGTATGGGTAATATGCCGGGTCTTTTTGGTAAAAGAAAGTAAGAATATAAGGAAATCTCTAATGATAGGTGATAAAAACTTTGATAAAGTTTCTAATATAAATATTAAAAAGGAAAAAGTATTGATTCCAGCTGAAGTTCTAATTCAAGATATACCTCTTTTAAAGACTTCTTTTGAAACAGTTAGGAAATCGCGAAAAGAAATAGCTGAAATTATTCATGGTAAAGATGATAGAGTCGCTGTTATTGTTGGTCCTTGCTCAATTCATGATACGGAAGCTGCTATAGAATATGCTAAGAAGCTAAAAGAACAAGTCAAAAAGTTCCAAAAAGAAATTCTTATAATTATGCGAGTATACTTTGAAAAACCTCGTACAACTATAGGCTGGAAAGGACTTATAAATGATCCTAATCTTAATAATTCTTATAATATCAATAAGGGGCTTCGTATGGCTCGTACCCTACTATCTGATATTACTAGTATGGGATTACCTTGTGGAACAGAGTTTTTAGATGTAATCACTCCTCAATATTTCGCAGAACTTATTACTTGGGGAGCTATTGGTGCTAGAACTGTTGAGAGCCAAGTTCATAGAGAGCTTGCTTCAGGCCTTTCTGCTTCTATTGGCTTCAAGAATGCTACAAATGGAGATATCCAAGTAGCTGTCGATGCTATTAAGTCAGCTACCTATCCTGATCATTTCTTAAGTATTACAAAATCTGGGTCTACAGCAATATTTGCAACTAAAGGTAATCAAAATGGCCATATAATTCTTCGTGGTGGCGCTTCAGGACCTAACTTTAGCAAAGAACATGTTGATGACTGTATCGAAAAGCTTAAAAAATCTGAAATTGATACTAAAGTTATGATTGACTGTAGTCATGGTAACAGCAAAAAAGATCATACTAAGCAAATCGCAGTATTAGAAGATATTTGTAAGCAAATTAAAACTAGTAATGATGTATTTGGAATAATGATTGAAAGTAACCTTGTAGCTGGAAATCAGGATATTAATAATAAGCCTCTAACTTACGGACAAAGTGTAACAGATAAGTGTGTTGATTTTGATGAAACAATCAAAATGCTTGAAATGTTAGCAGATGCAGTTAAAGCTAGACATAACTCTCAAGAAAAAGCAGAAACTAAAGAAGAGTCTCAATTTTCATTATTATAAATACCTTTTTGAAATAAATGAAATATCACATCCTAAAATATACTCAAATATTTTTGGTAGGATTTAGTTTTTTTATACTTTGTAGCTGTGCTGATCAAAGTGTTACTTTTAAAAATATTCCCGCAGATAAGCAACCAATTATAGGTAAAGTTTCTAATATTTATATATTAGGAGGTTTAGGGCAAACTTCAGAAGTAGTCCCAGCTGATATATGTGGTGGGCATCAAGAGAAAGTTGCAAAAGTTACTTTTACAAAACCATTTATTTGGGATGGATTAATATCTTTGATAACTTTAGGTATTATAACTCCACGACATACTTATGTTTATTGCGCATAAATTTATGAAAAAAACGGTAGCCATACTTATTTGCTTCCTTTTAGGAGGTTGTACAACACAAACTGTAAATTTTGAAAAGCCTAAACAAGTATTACAAAAGCCTACTTACTATAAAAAAGATACATTTTTCTTAGGTATATGGCCATCGACAGATATAAATGCTAGTAAAATATGTAATGATAATAACAATATTTATAAAGTTGATGCTGAGCAAACAACTTCAGATTTAGTCATAGCATGGGCTACTTTTGGAATATATACGCCACGTAGTATAGCCATTTATTGTAAATAGCAGTCAACTCTCATTATAAGAAAATATTATACACTTAATAAAATCAATATATTTAACTCTATGAGATTTTTTTGTCATAATACTTCGCAGAAAATATATAAGAATTTTAAATAAGGTTATAAAAAATGAAAAAATTAATTTTATCAGTAGTAATATTTAGTTTAGTAAACGTAGTTTTTGGAAGTCCATTACATCAAATAAATAGTTTTTCAAATAATGGAGTATTCCCTGCACCTACAATGATTCTTGCAGAGTAATAAATAAAGAGGAAAGTTATTAGTTATTAGTTATTAGTTATTAGTTATTAGTTATTAGTTATTAGTTATTAGTTATTAGTTATTAGTTATTAGTTATTAGTTATTAGTTATTAACTAATGTATGTTTTATCTGTTTACCAAAGTCTGTAGCTGATTGAGAATTTTGAGCAGTAACAATTTTAGCATCATTTTTTACACAAGATTGCCATTCCAAAGCACTACTATATTTAGCACCAGCTTTGACTAAACTATCCTCTAGAGAAAAAGGCATGACATCAGTCAAACCGACAATTTTTTCTTCATTATTACTAAAGCCGGTTACTTCTTTATCTCTAATAATATTTTGCCCATCATTATCTTTAACATTTATCAGAGCTGCTACACCATGACATATTGCGCCAATTACTCCATTTCTAGAATAAACATCTAAAATCTTATTCTGTACATTAGAATCATTTGGGAAATCTCACATTGTCCCATGTCCACCAGCAAATATTATTGCATCATATTCTTTGATATTTACATCTCTAAGACTAGTGCTATTTTTCATAATATTTTTCAAATTATCATCGGCTAAAAATCTATCATTCAAAAGATCTTTTTCAGCAACACTATTAGGATCAATAGGGATTTCTCCTCCAGTAATTGACACAATATCAATTATGATATTTTCATCAAGAATACTGTAATATGGATGAGTAAGCTCTGATAGCCATAATCCAGTTTTTTCATTCAAATCACCCATTTTGCTATGACTAGTTGTAACCATTAATACTTTTTTCATGACGTTTTCCTATTTGTTAAAAACTTTATCTAGATGGTTTTTATAATTTTCAGTATACTCTTCAATTTTAGGATCTTTAATAACATCATTAGTAATAAATGTTGGTAACCCTTTCATATCTATGAATTCAGAGTTATTGTCAAATCTAGTGTATGGGAATTAAGCGGCATAATTTTTATCCTGTTTTATTTTGTCAACTTCATGCTCAGAAATGCCATCAATAAAAGTTACATTATTTAGCATTTCATTAATTCTCT
>NZ_WBSX01000128.1 GCF_009823375.1 Francisella noatunensis subsp. noatunensis
TACCTTTTTTAGATGTTACATTTTTTCTTAAAGTAACCATATTCTCATCACTTTTCAAAGCCATCAGCGCAGCACCAAGACACGTTTGAGCAACAAGCTTTTCAGCTTGTTGTTTATCCAACCCTCTGTTGACAGCAGCATTGACCATATGTTCCATAAATTGAAAATAATATGCTGGACCAGAACTTGCTATAGCTGCAATAACATTAATATCTGCTTATATAGGACAAGGTGATGAAGTTATCATGTTTGATCCAGTTTTTGATACATATGTTGGAGCTACAAAACTTAACCAAGGTAATTGCGTAAGACTAAAACTACTAGCAGATGGTAGAATTGATATCCCAGCTATCGTAAATGCAATCACAGATAGAACAAAACTTATTATCCTAAATTCGCCCTATAATCCTATGGGTACTGTGATATCAAAAGATGAATTTAAAGAAATTGCTAAAATAGTTAAAAATAAAAATCTTCTAGTAATTTCTGATGAGGTTTATGAGCATATCTACGCAGGAGAGAGTTTTACAAGTGCTATTGAAATACCTGAGCTTAGAGATAAGCTTATTGTTCTTCAATCTCTAGGAAAAACTTATAATGTTACCGGATGGCGTCAGGGAGTAGTTATAGCTCCAACAGATGTTATTAGAAATATCTTAGCTGTAAAACAATTTGCAACTTTCTCAGCGGTACATCCTCTACAACTAGCTTTAGCAGAGGGAATTATTGAACATCCTGAGTATTACATTAATCTCAACAACCTATACAAAAAACAAAATCAGCTTTTAAGAGATAACTTAAAAGGTACTAGATTTAAAGTTCTTGAATGGCATGGTTCCCCATTCCAGATGCTAGACTACAGTGATATTAGCAACGAGTTTGATGAGGATTTCGCCTCTAATTTAATCAAAGAACATGGCATTGGCTTAGTTCCAACATCATCATTATTTGAAAAACCACAAAATGGGCTACTAAGACTTTGTTTTGCTAAAAAAGATGATGAGATAATCAAAGGTGCAAAGATTCTTGCAAAAATTTAGAATAAAATTTATCTATTAACCGTATTTAATGTTACCTTCAATGATTTGAACTTCTACAGAAGATCTGATAGAGTTTCCATCTTTTCCATACTTAATCGCTACTTTCGTGAGCTTATCTGATAACTTAACAATCTCTATACGAATAGTATCTTTAAGATCATTATCATTAACACTCTCTAAAATCGCCTTACCATTAGCATTACTGTTTATCTTAAGATCGTATGGAACTCCATTTATAGTATATGTTTCTCCCGTTTTTATTGATTCTAGTGCAGCATATTATAAACCTTGTCAAAACCATATGGCATTTCTATTATGTAATAACCCTCCACATACTTTATACCATTACTATTTTCGATACTTAAACATCCAGCGATCAAAGCTAATATAACAACAGATAATATTGCATAAATTTTTAATTTTATAGTCTTCATAATTTCCTTATATAAGTGTTAAAACAAATTATGATTATTATGTTATTGAGTTATTTGTTTGTCAACAAATTATACTTCATTATATATAGCACTTTGTCCTTAACGATTTAGTAAAATATTGATAAACTCTCAAAAGAGACCTAAACACCAAAATAAGGATAATATATGTCAAAGCTAAAAGTCAGTGTAATTCAATCAGATATTGTTTGGGATGATAAGCAAGCAAACTATAAAGCCCTTGAAAATAAAATCGCTAATATTGATAAACATACAGATCTGGTAGTGCTCTGTGAAATGTTCAACACTGGTTTTATAATGAATCCTACCAATGAGGCTAGTTCTGAAGAAGATATTATCAACTGGATGTACAATCAGGTAAAAGATAAAAATTATGCTATCGTTGGTAGTGCTGCAACTTTTACAGAAAATAAAGCTGCCAATAGGCTTTATTTTGTAACTCCTGACAAGCAAGTTTATACTTATGATAAAAATCATCTATTTATACATGCTGGAGAGGATAAAAAGTATACTAATGGAAATAAACGTCAAATCATTAACTATAAAGGGTTTAATATACTTTTGACTATATGCTTTGACCTAAGATTCCCTGTATTTAATTGTAATAATAATGAATATGATGTACTACTAAATGTTGCTTGTTGGCCAGAGTCTCGCCGTGAACATTGGAAATCATTACTAAAAGCAAGAGCGATAGAGAATCAAGCTTATGTTATCGCTTGTAATAGAGTTGGAAATGATCCTAACTTTAGTTATTCTGGAGATAGTATGATCATTGACTATAATGGAGATGTTTTAGCTCATGAGCAATATAAAGAAACTATCCTAACAGCGACTTTAGATAAGAACAAACAACAGGAACATCGTAATAAATTTAATTTTCTTGCATCACAAGATAACTTTACTCTTCACCTCTAATCGACTTAGCTAGGTTTTGTAGAACTGCGTTAACAAATTTATACCCTTCTTCTGTCCCCATACTATAACAAATTTCAACATACTCTTTTATAATAATCTGATATGGGTTCTCTAGACATTCTATAAGCTCTGCTATAGCGACCTGTAATACAGCATAATCCACATAATTTATAGACTCAATACCATTTTTTGAATTATCTTGTATATAGTTGTTTATAGTATCTTGATTTTCTCTAACTGCATCCATCAATCTATAAAAAAGATCCCAGTCAGTATAATGTCTCTCTGCATTATCTGCATAGTATTGAGTTTTTAGTTCAGAAAATGTATGATCAGCAACCTTTTTTTGGTACAAAGCTTGCACAGTATATAAACGAGCGTTATTCCTAGCTCTAGCAGTAGTTTTCATAATTGTTATATAGATAATATTTATTAGCGAATTTTATGATTTTGATTATACATTATTAACAATGATATATATAGATCTCATAAGCTATTAATACTTTTAAAATCATGAAGTTTTAGATACCATTATTATCATATCTGTAATAAAATATCCTCGACAAATTACTCCTCATAAACCATAGAGACTATTATGAAATTTAAAACTATATGTCTGATAGGAACAGTATTTATCCTTAACTCTTGTGTAAGTAATACTAACCCACAAGATGTTGGATTTGTAAAAACTCCTTACACTTCTGGTAATGTTTCTTTAACACTTAAAAAAGGTGTAACAACCAAAGATGAGGTTATAAATGCTTTTGGCTCTCCTAATATAGTTACTCAAAATGCAAGCGGAGAATCTGTATGGACATATCAAACAAATGCAACTGTTGAGAATAATGCTTCTAGAGATGGTTTCCTAACACTACTGATAACAGGTGAAAATACTCAAGAATCCGGATTCATGCAATCACAAAAAACTATGACTATAATTATCACATTCAAAGGTAATATTGTCTCTAACTATAAATCATTATCAACTAACTTCTAGATGAGGCTTTTATAATATGCGTAAGAAATTTAGTCTTTTAGTTTACTTAGTTATTTTAGCTTTATCTGGATGTATATCATCAGGACCACAACAACCAAATTTAACACCTCTGCAAATTCAACTTATGCAAACAAAAGTTTTTAATGTTGATTTACGAACAGCTTTTGATGCTACAGTTACTGTTATGCAAAACCTTGGTTATATCATTCAGGATGCTAACTTTAATACAGGTATTATTACAGCTAAAAGCACTGAGAATGGCAATGGTTGGGGACAATCTGAATATACTGAAGCTACAGCATTTATACAACCTTATAGACAATCAACTAAAGACTCTAGTATACGAATTAACTTTGTAGTCTATCAATCAACTCCTGATCCTAATCAAGGAGCTGCTCCAATAAATACATCTTATGCAATCCTTAATCCTCAGGCCTACGAAAATGCTTTTGCAAAAATTCAACAGCAAATTTTTGTACAAACAGGTATTTCTCCAGTGTTAACTCAACCAGTTCAGCAAATTTCTTAAATATTCTCTATTAAAACTCAAAACATCATACTGAATTTATTACTGTAACCATTGATTTTATTAGAATACCAAGAATTAATTTAGGATGAGAGAATGTATTACTTTTCTTTTTAGACTATATTTTTCTTAAATAATTTAGTTTAATACTTCTCAAACTATCATAGATGAATAAATTATGAGTAAATGGTGGCAAGAAGTTGATTTAAAAGATATGAGTAAAGAGCAATGGGAATCTATTTGCGATAGATGTGGTTTTTGCTGTTTAAATAAGCTTCAAGATGATGAAACTGATGAAGTATACTATACGAAAGTTAGTTGTAAGCTTTTAGATATTGGAAAGTGCCAATGCAGTATGTACGAAAAAAGAAAGCAGATTGTACATGACTGCATAAACCTAACATATAAACAACTTAAAAATCATGCATACAAATGGCTACCTAATAGTTGTAGCTATAAGCTTTTACTACAAAATAAAGACCTTCCTGACTGGCATCATTTAAACACTGGCTCTACAGATGAGATGCACAAACAGAAAAAATCTGCTAAGCATTTTGCTATTTCTGAATATGAGTTAGATGTTGATGAATATTTAGAAGACTTTATCATAAAAATAGATAACTGATTTTTAGTTTCTGATATATAATTCCTTACTCTTTACTAATTGGGCATTGTATGTCTGATTTATTCGAAATTAATCCTTTTTATGAAAAAATAATTAGTGATTATCTTAGCAATGGTTTCTGTATTATTGATAGTTGGCTGACTAATGAAGAAACTACTCAACTACGCAAAGAACTTAATCATTTTTATGATGCTGATTGCTTTAAAAAATCAGCAATAGGTAATCGCTTAAATGAAAACTTAGAAAGATCTATACGTAATGACTTTATTTTTTGGCTAGATGAAACAAAACATGCCTCAGTCTTTTTTAAAAAGATAAATAGTTTTATTGAGTATCTGCTAGATTGTATTCTCAATGTTTATAGAGATACCAAAATGTACTTCATTAGGTGTCAAGTAATTTAAACATTTCTTAGGTCTATTATTCAAGTCTATCTGTAACTTTCTAATGTATTGATGAGATATATTGTTAA
>NZ_WBSX01000129.1 GCF_009823375.1 Francisella noatunensis subsp. noatunensis
GGCATAGATTAAATGGCTATAAGAGAATTAATGAAATGCTAAATAATGTAACTTTTATTGATGGCATTTCTGAGCATGAAGTTGACAAAATAAAACAGGATAAAAATTATGCCGCTTAATTCCCATATACTAGATTTGATAATAACTTGCTTTAACTTGCTTATTAAGTTATAATTGCTATTTGAAACTAACCCAAAATTTACTTATATGAAAATAATAATTCGTATCTTAACGATCACACTTTTGGCATTTAATTACTACACAGTGTACGCAGTGCCTGCTAAAGGCACATTTACAGCAGAGTCGACGTGCCAAGCATATATATCAAAAAAACAAATGACTAATCCTGATAACACTTGTGTAATTGCAGGGCAAACTTATTCTATTCAGGAAAAAAATAAAGATACTAATCCAGATTGGTTTAGAGTATTTATTTCAAATGCTAGCGAAAGTCAGTTACGCTGGGTAAGAAGTAGTTGTGGTATCGCAGATATTGAACAAGGAGGTGTTACTCCTGC
This sequence comes from Francisella noatunensis subsp. noatunensis, assembly GCF_009823375.1. Lineage (GTDB taxonomy): Bacteria > Pseudomonadota > Gammaproteobacteria > Francisellales > Francisellaceae > Francisella > Francisella noatunensis. The sequence goes on from NZ_WBSX01000129.1 coordinate 519, forward strand.
TAAACAATGTGTCCAAGAGCCTGGGCTTGCTGATAGCTATGTATTAGCTTTAAGTTGGCAGCCAGCATTTTGTGAGACTTATGGCTTCAGAGCTGGAAAACAAGAGTGTAAAAACTTACCTGTAGATAGTGCAGCGGCTAAGAGTTTTTCGCTACATGGATTTTGGCCAAATCAAGATACTTGCGGTACTAATTATGGTTTTTGTGGTGCTCAGAAACAATCTGAATTTTGTAATTATGCGCCATTAAATTTAGATGATAAAACTATGGAGTTACTACATAGTGTGATGCCAGGATATAATGACTCTTCATGTTTACAACGTCATGAATGGTATAAGCATGGAACTTGTCAATCACATGATCAAAACCAATACTATACTCAGGCAGCTACTTTTGTAAATCAAATAAATGATTCGAAATTAGAGCAGTTATTTAGCCAAAATATTGGTAAAGATATAACTATTGAACAGTTTGATAATGCTTTTAATCAAAGTTTTGGAGCTGGTGCAAGTAATAAAGTATATCTAAATTGTAAAGATGGAATGCTAGTTGATGTGTATATATCGTTACCGAAAAATGCTGATGAGCCAAACCAAAAGGATTTGTCTGCTTTGCTAGCTAACGCGCCAAATGCTAACCAAAGTAGATGTCCAAATACATTTAAAATTTCTAATTTTTCTCATAGTGTGAATTAGATTTTTAGATGTAAAATGTTATCTTTATAGTTTTTGTAGTGACAGCACATTGTGCTGTCTTATTATAGCCATATAAGTAATTGACAGAAACCAAACTATTAGTCATACTACGGCTTCGACCGTAGTATCCATTGATAAAGTACAGTTTTTCTCTATAAATTTTTGGATTCTATGATCATGCCATAGAATGACGATTTATTTCAGCACCCCATGAAAAGATTTTATTGAGATTCTGAGATTAGTACTACAGGATGATACTCTTATCCGTGATTAGATATATTTGTTGCAGGGTTTGAGATATCTAATAAATCTCTATCCATCAAATGACTTGGTAATACATTTGATAGAGAGTTTAGAATATTACTAGGTATTTTTGGATTTTCTTGCGCTAAATCTTGGATTAGCTTTTTAACTTTTTTTCTTTTAAGATTCTCTTGAGATCCACATAGATTACATGGAATTATTGGGAAGTTCTCTTCTTTAGCAAATTCTATGAGATCACGTTCTTGTACTAGTACCATTGGTCGGATTACAGTATTTTCACCATCTTGAGTAATAAACTTAGGTGGCATTGATTTAATTTGCCCCTGATATAAGATAGACATAAGTAATGATTCAATTAAGTCATCACGATGATGTCCTAGAATAATCTTGTCCATTTTATGCTCTTTTGCATATCTGTAGATGTTACCACGGCGAAGCCTCGAGCATAATGAACAATAAGTCTTACCCTCTGGAACTTTATCTATCACCACACCATAAGTATTTTTTGTCTCAATCTCATAAGATACACCTAGATTATCAAGATATTTTCTAAGTTGGCTATCATTCCAACCAGGCTGAGATTGGTCTAATGTATAAACATGAAGATCTATATCATAAGTTTTATCTTCGATTAGCCCATGCAAAACTTTTAATAGTCCAAAAGAATCCTTACCTCCTGATAGACATACATAACCTTATCACCTTTTTCGATAAGCTTATAATCAGCTATAGCCTTAGTAATATAGTGACGTAATTTTTTTTCAGTTTTGCTTATTTTTATTTCAGTCATTTTATCTATGCGCCTTCTTAAAGATTCTATCCTTTTCGCGAGCCCAATCTTTATCTTTTTGAGCCTGACGCTTATCGTGAACTTTTTTACCTTGAGCAAGAGCTATTTCAACTTTTACACAAGTACCTTTCCAATACATAGCCAAAGGCACGCATGTAAATCCTTTTTGCTCAATTCGTCCCATGATTTTGTCTATCTCACGGCGATTAAGTAGCAGTTTACGATTTGCTGAAGCATCTGCTACCACATGAGTAGATGCCGACAATAGAGGAGTTATTAGACAATTAAAAAGCCAAGCTTCGCCACGCTTGATATGCACATGACTATCTATCATCTGTACTTTACCAGCTCTGATACTTTTTACTTCCCATCCTTGTAGTACTATTCCAGCTTCAAACTTCTCTAAAATAGTATAATCATGGAAGGCTCTTTTATTTCTAGCAATAGTTGCTGGAGAAACCTTATGTTTACTCATAACTTTATTATTTTTTGTAAAAGATATACAATGTAACGCTATATATTATCAGCAAAACACATAAGATTAAATAAATGAATAAAGTTAATAAATCTGCAATTGTTAATTATACTGCTTCACAGATGTATGATCTTGTAAATGATATTGAAAGCTATCCTCAGTTTCTACCAATGTGCTACGATATTGAGATTTTTGAACACACGGAAACAGAAGCAAAAGCATCTCTAAAAATCAAATCAGGATTTGTGAAATTGGACTTTGCTACACATAATACAATGGTTAAAGATCAGCATATTCATTTAAATCTTATGAATGGTCCATTTAAAAGTTTAACAGGTGATTGGAAATTTGAACCTCAAGATGAAAATTCATGTAAGGTATCATTGGACATGGAGTTTACCTTTGAAAATAAATTTGTGGAAATGGCTCTTGGTCCAGTATTTCGTGGGCTGGCAGATAGGATGTTAGGAGCATTTTGTAAACGCGCAGAAGAGGTCTATAAATAGTGAAAGTAGAAGTCATTTATGCTTTACCTAGTGAGCAGAAGTCTTTTTATGTTGAGTCTGATGATTCTCTGACTGTTAGAGAAGCTATTATTCAGTCAAAAATCTTAGATGCTTATTCTGAATTAGGCAATATCGAAAATCTTAAAGTTGGTATCTATGGACAAATAGTCGATTTAGATCATGTTCTTGAGGATAAAGATAGGGTTGAAATATACAGAAATCTAACTATTGATCCAAAACAAGCTCGTATGCTAAGAGCAGAACAAAAGCGTAAAAGAGAAGGCATCAGAGGTTTTGGTGCGTAATCAAAAAATAGCTATTATAGGAGCTGGATTAGCAGGGTGTTCATTAGCTTATGAGTTAAGTGGGTCTTCTAACTTTGATATAGCTATATTTGATAAAAACTCTGATATTGCAACGGAAGCTTCTGGGAACTTTGCGGGAATTTTAGAACCTTATTTAACTTCAGATAATAATTTCTCAGATCAGTTTCATACACTAGGCTATAGTATATTATTAGAGTTTATAAATCAGTATCGTAATGATATAGAAATTTGTAATCAGGGTGTCTTGCAAATATTAAGTGATGAAAAAGAACTAAATAGATATCAAAAGATTTTTACAAAAAGAGAGATAGCTGATGATTTAGCTAGATTAATATCTCCTCAAGAGCTTTCAGAATTACTTGGTAAAAATACTCCTAACAAAGCTGTATATTATCTTAATGCTGTATCTGTGGTACCTAAAAGTATTTGTCAGCTATGGCTTAAATTATCAAATGCTAAATTAAAATTAGATAATGAGCTTTTAGATATTAAGAAATTAGAGGATAATACTTGGCGATTAAAATTTAATAATTTCACTGAAGATTTTGATATTGTAGTATTTGCGGGAGGGTATCCATTATTTAAAAATATTTCTCTGCTACAAAATATTCCAGTATATCCATCACAAGGACAGTTAACAGTTATTAAAAGATGTTTTGATACCTCAAATAATATTATGGATAAAGGATATATAATCCCTAGTTATAAAGATAATCTACAAGTTATTGGAGCAACATTTCGAGACAATAATGATACTAGTGGGGATATAAGACAGGAAGATAATACTTTTAATATTAATCAAATTAAGCAAATATTTAATGATAAAAATTACAATGTTGAAATTGTTAATTCAAGAGTAGCTACAAGATGTGTAACTTCTGATCATTTACCACTTGTTGGTAGGTTGGCAGATTATGATAGTTTTGAACAAGTTTTTTATAAGCCTCTGTCTAAAGGCTATCCAAAATCAAAAATGCCAAAGATTGAATATCAACAAAGTTTATATGTATCTTCAGGATTTGGCTCAAAAGGTTTATGTTCATCATTATTAGCGGCTCAGATTATCACAGCATACATAACAAATCAAAATCAAAAATACTCAGATAAGTTACTAGAAGCGCTTGCTATAGAGCGTTTTTGGACTAGAAGCTTCAAGAAAGGTATAAAATTTTCATAAAATATTACTTCAGACCATTTATATATAGCAATTATTGGCTATAATTGTGAGATTTTTTAAAATCAATTTAATAAGTTCATGAAATTAAAAAGCTAGATTGTATTCTGAAAGTTTTAAATAGTTGAAAGAGAGTTCCAAATATAGTTTATTAGGTTTTGACGAAACTAAAATAAACGATAAGGAACTAAAAAATGCCAAAGTACTTAACTCTTTCAAAT
>NZ_WBSX01000013.1 GCF_009823375.1 Francisella noatunensis subsp. noatunensis
TAGCTTTTTAACTTTACAGGATAGCTTATGATTATTTGAAGTTCTGCGGCTTTGATATAGCTTCTGTGCTATCTCAGCATTATAGTCACTATTTATACTAGTGCGATTAAGTTCCTTTTTTATAGCTCTTTCACTATAGCCAATTTTATTGGCTATTTGAGATGTTTGGTATCCTAATTTAAGTAATTCTTCTATACAATATCTATTTGAAAGAGTTAAGTGCTTTGGCATTTTTTAGTTCCTTATCGTTTATTTTAGTTTCGTCAAAACCTAATAAACTATATTTGGAACTCTCTTTCAACTATTTAAAACTTTCAGAATCAATCTAGCATTTTAAAAGGAATGATTAGTCAGCAACTACATACAATTAAGTCAAACATTTAAGAATCTAGATGAGGAGTTTTTATCCAATAAATCAGATGCAGAATAGTAAGTTAATCCAGAATGATAACTCAAACCTATCTCACAGGTTCTACTATTAGAAATCCCACATACACAGCCTTTGACCTCCTCTTTTAAACCTGACAATGCAGAGGCATTAAGTTCTGGAAGAATGAAACCTTTATCGCCAGCGAACCCACAGCAAGTCACACTTCTTGGTATCACCACATCATCTGATAATGAATTAGCTATTGCTAATATATACTTTTGATTTCCTGCTTTTGTGTACTACATGTTTGATGAACTGCTAATTTACCTATTTTATGGATGTTTAATTTATCTAAACAAAATTCAGCAATAAACTCAACTGAATCATAAACCTTAGTATCAGTCATACCGTCATTTATTCTTAGTGAACACGGGCTAGCATCTGTGACTATTGGCAAGCTAAAGTTATCACTAGCTGCTTTTAATAATTCTATTACCTCTTGACGCTTCTGCTCTACTTTATCATATAATCCTTTTGAATCAAATGGTTGTCCACAACAAGTATTAGATAAACCTTTGGGAACTATCACCTCATATCCACTTTTCTCTAGAATATTTAAAGCGGCTTGCTTGGTATCATTTTGGTTTGTATCTTTTGAAGGTCCAAATATTCTGGTTGTACAGGTTGGCCAATAAACTACCTTTGGTTTAGTAACTCCCGCTTCAAAATGTTTTATACTTTTTAAGCTTTTTGCACCTGTTGGCATAGCAGAATTCCAGACTGGTGTATTACCTAATACCTTATGCACTGCTAAAGATGACTTCCTTAGAATATTGTCACCTAAAACTCTACTAAAACCTCTACTTATTTTTAGAGCAAGGTTAGAGATTATTGCAAACCCTGAAAAGTGCTTAAACATAAAACTATCTATAATATTTGCTTTATTTTGCTCTGCTCGTAAATCTTTTATAAAGCTACCGGTATTAATTTCAACTGGACACTGTACTCCACATAATCCTGTTGCAGCACATGTATCAATTCCATAGTATTGATACTTCTTTTTATAATCTTTATATTTTACTTGATCTGTTTCTTTAAGAATCATCATTTCTTTATACACAGATAATCTTTGTCTAGGAGTTAGTGATAAATCTCTTGAAGGACAAACACTTTCACAAAAACCACACTCAAGACATTTATCTGCTTGTTTGTCTAACTTTACCCTTCTTTTAAAGTTTTTAACAAAAATATCTTTATCATCATTGAGAAGAACACTTGGATTAAAGAGGTTATGTGGATCTAACAATAATTTTATTTCTTGCATCACTTTATAAAGCTCATCACCCCACTCTTTTGCAACAAATGGTGCCATATTTCTACCTGTACCGTGTTCTGCTTTTAAAGATCCGTTGTATTTCTTAACAACCATATCTGTAAAATCATGCATAAAATCTTTATATCGTTGAACTTCGTCATCTTTCTCTAGGTTTGTTGATAGATTAAAATGTAAATTTCCTGTTAGAGCATGGCCAGCGATATCTTTATCATAACCATACTTTTCTAATAGATTTTCAAGATCAGTAATACCATCAGCTAGACTATCTATCGGAAAAGCAACATCTTCCATAACCAAAGTATCCAAAGCTAGTTTTTTATTTCCTGCACATGGTAATACAGCCCTACGAACATCCCAAAGACGATTGTATTTGCTAGCGTCTGTAACATAACCTACACAAAAAGAGGTTCGAACTTTTTCAAGACTTCAAGTATTTTGGACTTCTTAACTTCTAGAGATTCAGGACTATCAGCATCAAGCTCAAACATTAATCCTGCAGAACCTATTTGTAGTTTATTTATCTGCTCTTTATATTCACTATCTAATATTTCTAAATCTTTGATAGTAATCAGAGTTGAATAACTCATTATCTCAGCTGCAGCAACATCATATTTAGATATTGCTGTAATAGCTTCAGCACAAGTTCTAATATCTCTAAAAAAGATAAAAGCCGTAGACTTATCTATATAATTTGGAATCGTGTTATAACTAAATTCCGAGATAAAGCCTAATGTTCCTTCTGAACCAACCATTAAGTGTGAAATTATATCTATCTCATCGTCAAAATCTATAAGAGCATTAATAGCATACCCCATAGTATTTTTTATCTGATATTTTTGTTTTATAAAGTCTACTAATTTTTGATTAGACTTAACTTGCTGGGATATTTCCGAAATCTTAGAGATGATGTCAGGATTATTTTTTCTAAACATTTCTCTTGAATCAACTGATTTTGTATCAAGGATCTGTCCATCACTAAAGATAACTTTAATATCCTTTAGAGTATTATACTTAAATCCACAACACATACCACTGGCATTATTGGCTACTATTCCACCTATTTTTGCCACATTTACAGAAGATGGATCTGGACCTATTTTTCTACCATATTTATTAAGAAATAAATTTGCTTGTCCACCCGTTAAGCTAGGTTGTAAGCGAATAACTTCTCCATTATTCTCAATACTATAATTATTCCATTTATTTGTGATAACCACTAAAATATGATCTGTAATACCTTGACCATTTAAACTAGTACCTGCTGCTCGAAACGTTAAAGGAACTTTATAAGTGTTTGCTAACTTTATAACCTCTAAAACTTCTTTCTCGTTGTTTATATGTAAGACTACTTTGGGTAACAGTCTATATAAACTAGCATCTGTACTATAAGCAAAACATAAAAATTCATCCGTTATTATTTGCTTTTTATCAAGTTGCTTTTCTAATTCAGACAAAAAATTTTTAAGATCATATTTCATTTATAACACACCCTTATATTTATTATGAAATAGCTACATTTAAAGTATAACTTAACCATCAAGCTACTTGCTAATAATTATTAAAAGTAACAAGTCTTTCTCAATAAGCTACTTATTTCAAGCCGAATTAAATTACTCACCCATATGTGGTCTTAGCTATGATTTACATTAGATAATTCTAAATACTCAGAATTTTTTAAGTTAAAATAATTACTTCAAGTACTTATCAAAAAAGTACTTTATTTCTTTACGAAGTTCTTTGCCTTCTGGAATATCTGGACTAGCTAAATATTGACAATGAGACATCGCTTCAAAAACATGTAATTGCGCATCAACTCCACAACTTCTAAGTTTTCTATGAGTTTTTATAGTAGCACTTAATAGCATATCTCTTGTACCAGTGGCTAATATGCTTGGTGGAAAATCACTAAAATCTCCATAATAAGGAGATATCCCAATATTTCTAACATCTAATCCATCAGCATACATTTTAGCTATTTTACCCATATATTCATCATACGAAACCAATACATTATCAACCCATTCATTAACATTAACTGAGTCTGTATCACGAGATAGATCTGCTGCTGGACTACCCAAGAACAAAACAGCTGGTTTAACAAGATTTTCTTCTTTAGACCTATGAATGAATGCCATAATCAAAGCAGCTCCGGCAGAACTACCTGCCATAGCAATATTACTAGCATCTTTGTCTTTTGTGATATTTTTCCATACACTCACGAGATCATTCAAACCATGTGGATAAGGATAGTCTGGAAGCTGTCTATAATCTACACACAAAACTTCACATCCAAAAGTAGATGCAAGAAGTACTGATTCTAATGTTGATGCAACTCCTGGATAATTTATATATCCTCCACCATGAACTCCAATAATCAGGATATCTTTATAATCCTTATTAATGACTGCTGGCTTAACTTTATAACAATTAACACCAGTTATACTCATGTTCTCAATAGATATATTGTTCTGCTTAGCTAGATTCAATGAAATTTTAGCAATTTCATCATTATGTGAAACACTATTATCTCTAGGTTGAGCATCTATAGTTTTTCTGAGCTCTTCACTTATATCTGCAGGTGTATTTAGATATTTTTCGGGTATATACTTAAGTTTTGACGCTAAACTTTTTTGAATAATAAGATCTTGAATATTGTTCTTTATTTGCATAAAAATAAAAAATTACACCCACTGCTTTTACTATTATAGTTAAATACAATTAATTACTAAATTTTTCTATCATCTTAAGCACAACATAAATTATTGCACTGATTATTGCTGATATAAAACATACTTTAATAGCTATAGGAAATAGATGAATAAAAATAGTAATAATAGTTACTATGATTAAAACCCCTACAAATATTGATAAAAATTTATCCATTTTAAACAACCCCTTATTTTATAATAACTTTTGCAAATTTACGTTTACCAACTTGGAAAACATTTTCTGTACCTTTACCAAAAATAGCTTTGTTATCATCAGCCTTTTCACCATCAATTTTAACAGCTCCCTGCTTAATCATACGGATAGCTTCTGACGTACTCGCTACCAATCCTGCCTCTTTTAACAAGTTTGCTATCGGCAACTCTTGATTTAATTCTACAACATTTATGTCATCAGGTATCTGATTTTTTTGGAATCTTTGGATAAAATCCTGATGAGCACTTTCAGCACCTTCTTTAGAGTGAAATCTCTCAATTAGCTCTTTTGCCAACTCTATTTTAATGTCACGTGGGTTAGTACCATTAACAACATCCTGCTTTAAGTTAGCTATAGTATCTAAGGATTTAAAACTAAGTAACTCGTAATATCTCCACATCAGTTCATCTGAAATTGACATCACCTTACCAAACATATCATTAGGAGTCTCTTCAATACCTATATAGTTTTGGCTAGATTTTGACATCTTTTTGACACCGTCTAAACCTTCAAGAAGTGGCATCGTTATGATAACTTGTGGCTCCTGACCTTGTTGTTTTTGTAGCTCTCTACCCATCAACAAGTTAAATTTCTGATCCGTGCCACCAAGCTCGATATCAGCATTCATAGCTACAGAATCATAGCCTTGTACTAATGGATATAAAAACTCATGTATTGAGATAGACTGACCACCTTTGTATCTTTTTGAGAAATCATCTCTTTCAAGCATTCTAGCAACTGTTGATTTAGATGCTAGTTTAATCATATCACTCGCAGGCATTTTATCAAACCAATCGCCATTACGACGAATGACAGTTTTTTCTTTATCTAAGATTTTAAAAACTTGTTTAGTATATGTTTCAGCATTTGCAGCAACTTCTTCTGCAGTCAATGGAGGTCTTGTCGCATTTTTACCAGTAGGATCGCCTATCTGAGCTGTGAAATCACCTATCAAAAAGTGAATTTCATGTCCTAAGTCTTGTAATTGTTTTAATTTGTTAATAACAACTGTATGACCAAGATGGATATCAGGAGCTGTTGGATCACAGCCAAATTTGATTACTAAAGGTCTATTTTTTTCTAGTTTTTTAACTAATTCTTCTTCGATTAGGACTTCATCAGCCCCTCTTTTGATTATTCCTAAAGTCTGTTGTATAGTCGACATTATATTTTGTATATAAAAATTTCTTTCAATAAAGCAAAATTATAGCACAAAACTCTTTTATAGAACCAATAAAACCTTATACTTACTACAAAGTAAAAACATTTAATATCCTATGCATATATATATATCACAAAGTAATGATATTTATTTCAATTTAGCTTTTGAAAACTGGTTGTTTCTAGAAAAACTTCATCATGAAAAGATTTTATTTTTATGGCAAAACTCTCCATGTGTTGTTATTGGTAGAGCTCAAAACCCATGGCTTGAGTGTAACCTTGAAGCAATGAATAACGATAATATACCAATGGTTCGCCGCCAAAGTGGTGGCGGAACTGTTTATCATGACTATGGTAATCTTAACTACACTATTATTAGTACAAAAAAAGAGCATGACATCAAAGCAAACCTTGACCTAGTATGCAATACTGTCAAAAAACTAGGTATAGATGTATATGCCAATGAAAGAAATGATATTGCTGTTGATCATAATGGTCATACCTACAAAGTATCAGGCAGTGCTTTTCGAGAGAAAAAAGATCGTGCTTTCCATCATGGTACACTGCTCATCAATGCTAATACAAAAAAACTCTATGACTACCTTCATCAACCAATAGATAAATCTTTAGATACAAAAGGAGTGAAATCTCATCGCTCAAAAGTAATCAATCTATCTGAAATAAAACATGATATACAAACTCAAGATCTCACGAGATCTTTTATTAAAGGCTTCAGAAGTATTGATTTAAGCCTAATTAATGAAGAAACTCCTTTAGGAAATAGAGAGCTTATAGACAAAGAAATAGAAACATTAAAAGAATGGAAGTGGCGCTTTGGAAAAACTCTACCATTTACTAAAACATACACAAAAGGTAGTGAACAAATCAAAATCAAGATTGATGCTGGTATTGTTACAGAGATTAATAATGTTTATAAAAATACAAATTTAGCTGATAGAAATATCCGTTTTGAAAATAACTATGATTTTGATTTTTTTAAGAAAATTCTTATAGAATAAATTTTATTTAGAGTTTGTTGAGAAGAATGTTGCAACACTGATTGCAAAAATAAAAGGCAAAATAAAAGCATCAACAACTGTCACAACAATATTTTGAATAGACATCTCTAATGAACTCGTCTCTAAGCCAAAATTTTTCAATAAATATATTAACCCAAAAGTTACTAATGGTTTAATTATCATAAGAGCTAATATTGTGATAGATATTCTAAACATGTAAAAAAAGTTACTTCTTATTATACTAAAGTTATTAGATATAGACTCAAAAACACCCTTCTGTGCTAGTAATACAGCAGGCATAACTGTCAAGAAAAATAATATTCCTAGAAAAATACCTATATATTGTAGAAACATCGTAAACAGTGTCATAGCAATCATCGAAAGCAAAAATGCTCCTAGAAACACAAATATCCTTTTTGAAAATATCTGTAGAGCTATTTTTAACGCATCTGATACTTTTATTTCATGCTTAACCACAATACCTTGCAATATTATTATCATTGCATAAACAAATACAGTAGCTACGACAATCAACAAAAATATACTCGCTAGTATATTTCCTGATGGTAATTGTGAAATATCAGCTTCGTTACCACTTTGAATATAATCTGCCATGCCGTGATTCATTAGATATACAAAACAAAACTCAGATATAAATGACAGCATAAAAGCTAATACAAAAGTTATTTTAAAAGCTCTCTTGTATATATTTGTAGCTATTGAAATCGTTTCTCTAAAATTTAAATTATTCATCATAATGCTCTAGTAAAAAATAAAACAAGCTAAAATATAACATAAAATTTACTATTTTTGTCTCAGAAAAACCAATAAGCTCTTTAAAGCTGAAAAAATATAATAAATTGCTTGTAAAATTTTATATCAATACCATTTAGTAATATTACATAGATTATTTTAACAAACCTAATAAAGGATTTGATTATGGAAGCAATGAAAGGAACTACCATCCTATGCGTTAGAAAAGGTGATAAAGTAGTAATCGGTGGCGATGGTCAAGCTACACTAGGACATACAATAGCAAAAGAAAATATCATAAAAGTTAGAAAATTAAATGGTGGTAAAGTTCTCACAGGTTTTGCAGGCTCTACTGCAGATGCATTCACACTATTCGAAAAATTTGAACAAAAATTAGAATTTTATCAAGGTAATCTTGAAAGAGCTGCTGTTGAAATGGTACGTGAATGGCGTTTAGATAGAATGCTGAGTAAGTTAGAAGCTATGATTATAGTTGCAGATGAGAAACTGTCTCTTCTAATATCAGGAGCTGGAGATGTTATGGCTGCTGATAAGAACGATATTATTTCTATTGGTTCTGGATCAACTTATGCTCGATCTGCAGCAACAGCACTTGTAGAAAACACAGATCTCTCTGCTGAAGAAATAGTTAGAAAAAGTCTTACAATAGCTGCAGACACTTGTATATACACAAATCATAATTTCACTATAGAAAGTTTAGACAACAAAAAAGGATAGTTATACGATGACACAAGTAATGACTCCAGAAACAATTGTACATGAATTAGAAAGACATATTATAGGTCAAAATGATGCTAAAAAAGCAGTTGCTATCGCTCTACGTAATAGATGGCGTAGAATGCAGCTTGATGACGAGATGCGTCAAGAAATAACTCCTAAAAACATCCTAATGATAGGACCTACTGGTGTAGGTAAAACAGAGATTGCTCGTAGACTAGCAAAATTAGCAGATGCGCCTTTTATCAAAGTTGAAGCTACTAAATTTACAGAGGTTGGTTATGTAGGTAAAGATGTTGAGTCTATAATCCGCGATCTAGTAGAAACTGCTGTTAAAATGAAGCGTGAAGAAGCTAAGCAAAAAGTTACAGAAAAAGCTGCTGTATTAGCAGAAGACAGAATATTAGATGTTCTTATACCTCCTGCTAGAGCTTCCGAGTCAAAAGTAGGATTTGCGAATGAGCCTGCTGAAGATGCTCACTCTAAAAAAGAAAAAGAAAATAAAACTCGTAAGATTTTCAGAAAAAAAATCCAAAATGGCGAGTTAAATGATAAAGAGATCGAGATCGAGGTATCTGTAGCCCCTAAAAGTATAGGTGTAATGGGTCCTCCAGGCATGGAAGATATGACAAATCAGCTTCAATATCTGTTCTCTAGTTTAAGTAGCGATAAGAAAAAAACAAAGAAAATGAGAATCAAAGATGCTATTAAACTGGTCAAAGATGAAGAAGCTGCAAAACTTATCAATGAAGAAGATATTAAGGCTAGAGCTCTTGAGTCTGTTGAGCAAAATGGTATCGTATTCTTAGATGAAATTGATAAAGTCTGTAAAAAATCGGGAACCTCTGGCGCTGATGTATCTAGAGAAGGTGTTCAGCGTGACTTACTACCATTAGTAGAAGGCTCTACTGTCTCGACTAAATACGGTATGATAAAGACTGATCATATCTTGTTTATAGCATCAGGGGCATTCCATGTTGCTAAACCATCTGACTTAATCCCAGAGCTTCAAGGTAGATTACCAATTAGAGTAGAACTAAAATCTCTTGAGATAGAAGACTTTGTTAGAATACTAAAAGAACCTGATTGTTCTATACTTAAGCAATATATTGCCTTGATGAAAACTGAGGGTGTAGAACTAAGCTTTGAAGAAGATGCTATCAGAAAAATTGCTGAAATTTCTTTTCAAGTAAACGAAGAAGTTGAAAATATAGGTGCTAGAAGACTTCATACTGTTATGGAAAGACTTCTAGAAGAAATTTCTTTTGATGCTCCAGACTTAGAAAATAAATCTATAAATATAACCACAAATTACATAGATGAAAAACTAAGTGGATTAGTCAAAAATAAAAATTTAAGTCAGTACATTCTATAATCCTTTATCAAATTTACTATTTTAGCTACTCTTTAGAAAAAAACATCTATAAAATCAATTTTATTATCTACGTTAATTCTAATAATTTAATAGGTGTTACTCTAATTAAAAAAGCCTCTAGACTACTATTAATAACACAGCTATTTTCAACAGTAAGTTTTGCTGTTCTTTACTCAACATTAGTTTTATTTATGACTCAAGCTTTAGGATTCACAGTTACAAAAGCAAGTGCTGTAATGGATGTTTTTGTTGCATTTAACTATGGTTTACATATTTTAGGTGAATATATTGGTGGTCGATTAATTAGCTATCGAGTTTTATTTTTGATAGGTATGGTCTTACAGATAATCGCTTGTATATTTTTATCGTTCCCAAGCACCGAACATCTATATATAGCTCTAGCTCTATTTCTAACAGGATGTGGTCTAAATGTCCCATGTATCAACATGATGTTAACTCAGCAATTTGAAAATGATGATACTTCTCGCGAGACTGCTTTCTTTTGGAACAATGCCGGAATGAATGTCGGTTTTTTTATTGGCTTTACGGTAGCAGGTATATATCAAGCAGAACATAGTTATAACATACTTTTTCTTATTACCACTATTACAAACATAGTCGCTTTTTTACTTGTAATTACTAGCTGGAAAACTGTAGCGGATAGAACTACCCCTCTTGTCAGAAAAATTAAAAACTCAGGAACAAAAATCTTATACAAAAACAGTATATATACAGTCATTTTAATTTTCATAACTATAGCTATTTTAGTTGTAGCTTCACAATATCCTCTTAATACAAACTATATTGCCCTAGCTATTGGAATTGCTCTATTAGCAATATTTATCCCTATAGCAAGATCACAAGATACGAAAGAACAAAAAGAAAAAGTATATGCTTATATTATTTTAGCAACTTTCGGATTAGTCTTTTGGTCTGCTTATCAGCTTGCCCCAATGGCTCTAACGGTATTTACAGAAGCCAATGTTGACAAGCATATTTTTGGCTTCACAATTCAGACCCAGTGGTTTCAAAATGTAAATACTGTAGTAATAGCCGTGGGCGGTGTATTATTACCTAGCCTTCTTATAATTATTCGTCGAAAATTTACATTCTCATTCCCTATACAGTTTTGTTTTAGCATCGTATTTATAGGAATTGGCTTTTTGATGCTAGTGATAGGAATTTTCTCAGCGAACAAACTTGGACAAACAGCTGCTATATGGTTAATTTTAAGTTATGTATTTCAGTCTATAGGAGAGCTTTTAATATCTCCAACAGGATATGCTATGATCGGTAAGCTTGCCAACCCTCGACTACAAGGCTTGATGATGGGATCTTGGATGGTTGTTACAGGAAGTACATCTGGAGTTATAGCAAGTTTACTATCAATATTAGTTGCTTCACCAGATATCAATGCTACACCACTGGAGACAAATCATAATTATTTAGCTCTATCTGCTGGCTTAGCTATCATTGCAGGTATAGCAGCATTTATTATGTATGTACTAATACCTAGAATTAGAAGACTTGCTCACATATAGTTATATATTAGCTGTATTTTCAACCGACCATACATTATAATCTAATCATCCTTTTAATTATTTTAATATCATCCATCTGTGACTATTAAAGAAAAGTACTCTAAATATATCCCTCTTTTTATATCTGTAACGATGACTCTAAATGGTTTTATTACTATTTTAGCAGTTGCTGTACCAGTAATTAACAAAATATTCTCTGTCAATTTAGATGCAAATATTCCTTCAGATCTATACGATTTTGGTATGAAATACAATACTGGATTAGGAATATTTTTACCCCTGATCTTAGGGTATTTGATGATAATCATAGCCCGTGGTATTTATAATCGTAAAAGAACTTTTTGGTTTTTAGCTGTTATCTTTATTAGCTTGTCAATTATTGGAGATTATGTCCAAGATAAACATATATCTTATGATGTTGCATTTTTTACTCATGTTTTAGAAATTTTATTACTCATATATTTTAGAAAAACATTTGATAAGAAAAACTCTAATAGAATAACTTTCTACCAGTTCGTATTACTCATTTCGTTTTTGTTAGCGATTGGATATAGTGTCACAGGATTGTACTATCTAAAAGATGAATTTGATGGTATCAAAAATGTTTCTGACGCAGTATATTTCACAATAGTCACATTTAGTACAGTTGGATATGGAGACATACACCCTCTAACAGAAGAAGCCAAGCTTTTCACTGTATCTATTATGATTATGGGGATAGGATTATTTGCAACTATTATCACGGTAATGGCTGGTAGTGTTATTAATAGAATCACAGAAAAGTTTAAACAAAAAGATGGAGCTGCTTTAATGAAGGACCATATTGTAATTTGTGGATATACAGAAATTACTAAGTGCTTAATAAAAGATTATTTTAAATCACACATTGATAATATTATTGTTATTGAAAAAAATTATCATCAGAAATTTATTAATGCTGATGTAGAACAAGAAAAACATTTTATAGATGCAGAATCATATAATTATGATGCACTTAAAAAAGCCAGTATAACTAAAGCTAAAAGTATATTTATACTTAATGAAAAAGATTTAGATAATATTTTAACACTTCTTTCAATCAAGGAAGTTTTAAAAACATCAGAACAACCAACAGATAATATAAAAATATCCATCAAACTTGACAAAGATGAAAGCATTAATATTGCAAATAATATCGGTGTAGATCAAATAGTATCTCCAACTAAGAAAATTGCTGAAATGCTAATAAAATATGAATAATTTCATCAAAAATAATTAACATAGCTTTAGACTATGTTATCATTTCGAGAATATGTGCACCAATTTTTCCAAAAAATATATTGTGGAGTGAAACATGGAATATAATTACGACATTATCATTATAGGTAGTGGTCCTGGTGGCGAAGGTGCTGCCATGAAAGCGACTAGAAATGGTCAAAAAGTAGCAATCATCGAAGATGATGCCATTGGTGGCGGTTGTAATAACTGGGGAACAATTCCGAGTAAGACTCTTAGACAACTATCACGTGAAGTCTGGTATAACAAAAAAAACTTTGATTTCCCTGATATGCTAGATAATGCATTTGAAGTAGTTCTAAAGCAAAGAGAAATTAAAAAAAACCGTTTTGCAAATAATGAAATTGACGTATTTTATGGTTTTGCAAGTTTCTTAGATAAAAATAAAATTAAAATTTCACGTAAAAATGGTTCTACAGAGATCATAACGGCTAAAAAGTTTATACTAGCGATAGGATCTCGCCCTTATCAGCCTGATGATATAGACTTTACTCACTCTAGAATTTTAGATAGTGACAAGCTTCTTGAACTAAAAGATAAAAATATTAGATCAATAACTATATATGGTGCTGGTGTAATTGGCTGTGAGTATGCATCTATATTGGGCACTCTCGATATTCAAGTAAATCTTATCAATACTAGAGACAAATTGATGTCATTCCTTGATGATGAGATTATAGAAACTTTAACAAACCACTTTACTGTTAACCAAAAAATCAACCTAATGCATAACGAAACTTATAAAAGTATCAAAGCCAAAGGTGATAAAGTAATTACTACATTAAATTCAGGTCGAATTATAGAGTCTGACTATGTGCTATTCGCTCTTGGGCGTGCCGGTAATACTAACGGTCTAAATCTTGATAAGATTGGAGTTGAATATAGTCCGCAAAGAGGTCTTGTGAATGTAAATGATAACTACCAAACTACTCAGCCTAACATCTATGCTGTTGGCGATGTTATTGGTTTCCCTTCGCTTGCATCATCTGCTTTTAACCAAGGTAGATTTGCCGCTACACATATTATTGATGGATCATGTAATGATAAGTTAGTTGAAGATATCCCAACTGGCATTTATACAAGACCTGAAATAAGCTGTATTGGTAAAACTGAAAAACAGTTAACGGCAGAAAATATTCCTTATGAAAGTGGTAGAGCTTATTTCAAAGATCTTGCTCGTGCACAGATTTCAGGAAGTGAAGTTGGTATGCTAAAAATACTATTCCATAAAGAAACTTTTGAAATCCTAGGTATTCATTGCTTTGGTCATAGAGTATCTGAAATTATCCATATTGGTCAAGCAATTAAATCTATGCCAGGCAAACACAACACGATCAGATATTTCTTGAACACTACATTTAACTACCCTACTATGGCAGAAGCGTACCGTATTGCTGCTATTGATGGTGTTAATAAGCTTAAACCAAAAAATAAACAATGTGTGCCTGAACACAAATAAATATGTATTACGATATATATATAATTTTTCTATTTATATTTCTTTTTGGCGCAGCTATTGGTAGTTTTCTAAACGTTATAATATATAGAGTACCTAATAAAATATTTGCTGATGAGAAAATCATAGCTCGAGAAATACTTGAACTACCAAAGCAAGAATCTGGTCAGAATTTTAGCCTAACAGCTCCCTCAAGATGTCCAAAATGTAAAAATAAACTCAAATATCGTCATAATATACCTATTTTAGGTTGGTTTATTCTAAAAGGTAAATGTTATTTTTGTAAAGAAAGTATCTCTTTTGAATACCCTTTAATAGAGTTTATTACTGCTGTAGTATTTATAACTATATTTTATATATTTGGGCTTACTATTCAGGCAGTAGCTCTGGCTGGTCTAAGCACATTTTTTATTCCTTTATTTTTTATAGATGCAAAATATCAGATACTTCCAGATTCACTTACTCTACCATTAGTATGGATAGGTATTATTCTTAACTATTATAATGTATTTACTACACTAGATCAGTCAGTTTGGGGAGCAATTATCGGATATCTATCACTATGGAGTGTATTTTGGATATACAAAATTCTCACTGGCAAAGAAGGATTTGGCTACGGAGATTTTAAGCTATTAGCTGCAATTGGTGCATGGTTTGGATATCCTATGCTTCTTTATACAATATTTGCTAGCTGCATATTTGGAATTTTAATTGCTATAAGTATAAATCTTATTGCAAAACGTACAAATGTAATACCTTTTGGTCCAGCTATTATTTTAGCGACATTTTTTTACCTACTAACTAAAGATAATCTTTATATATGGTATAATCACGTTATGTTTATTCAATATTAGTCATGTTAAATGCAAAAGAAATCTTTCGCAGTCCTTTCGATATTTATATTATTTTTATTGGTTATTATATACTTTTTTAGTACTGCAAATCTTAGTAAATCATCTTTTAATAATCAACAAGGTCTATATCTTGTCAAGCAAGCGTTTCCACAATATAAAGTAATAAAAACTTTTGATACAGGTATACATCTACAAGCTTACATCCTTGAAGATAAAAAGGATCCAACTAAACGAACAGTAACTTTCACGAGCGAAGATGGTGATGTCATCGTTAATGGAGAGCTTTTAGCATGGGATAGAAATCAAAACAAGCTAACAAGTCTAAATCAGATATATGCTAATTACTTTACATCATCTCCACAAGCAAGTGATCTTTATTTAGATATAAAGAAATATGCTACATATATTCAACAAGGTTGCGACAATGCTCCACATAAGTTTTATGCAATCATTGATCCTAACTGTCGTTACTGTGCAAGCCTATTTGATGCCTCTCAGCCTGCTATCAAATCTGGTGATTTAGCAGTCCGTTGGATTCCTATAGGTAGTTTACAAAATAGTCCTGATGTTGTTAGAAGTATTTTCAACTCAAAAGATCCTCTTCAAGCTTTGATAGAATATCACAATACTAAAAAGTACGATGAAAGCTTAACAAAACCGAATGAAAAAGCCGAAAACAATATGCTATTATCTTCGGATATAAGTGGCTTTCCAATTATTATCTACAAAACTCCAGAAGGTGCTCTTAAAATATCATGTGGAAATAAACTTCCACTTACTGAAGCAAAAATTGCTGAGAAAGATAATATCAAAAAAGTTAACGAATTCTTACTACTAACATCAAATAGTTTCTAACTCTATATATGAATAAAATAATAATTTTAATACTGACTAGCATTGGTTTCTCTGCTAGTACTGCAAACATTGAAATATCTAACCGTTTACATAATTTAGAAAAACAATACGGTGGTAAAATAGGTGTCTACACGATTAATAGAAATGATAACAGTAATTTTTCGCATAACCAAAGCTTCTATTTCCCAATTTGTAGTACTTACAAATTTCTTGTTGTTGGTGCTATACTCAAGCAGAGTATGACTGATAACAACTTGCTCAATGAAGAAGTAAAAATCTCAGCAAATCAAATTATTGGCTACTCGCCAGTGACAAAAAAACATCTAAATCAAACAATGACAGTGAGTGAGCTTAGCAAAGCAGCAATTCAAAGTGATAATACTGCGACAAACCTGTTGATAGAAAAGCTAGGTGGTTTAAATAATCTTAATACATTTATACTTTCATTACATGATCATGCAACAAAAGTGGCTGGTTTAGAGCCTGTAGCTAATCAAGTTAGTCTTACAACTAATCAAAATAAAACTACTCCCAAAATAATGGCTAAGGATATTAATAAACTCGCTTTTAGCAATAGTATTCTTGACAAAAAGCATCGACTATTATTTAAGAAATGGCTTTTAGAGAATGACTCTGGTAATAATCGTATAGCTGCAGAAATTCCTGATGAATGGGAAATTGGTAATAAAACTGGTACTTGTGCTTATGGGTCCACAAATGATGTTGCTATTATTTGGCCTGATGATGATAAAGCTATAATTATGGGTATTTTTTATACTCAATCACAAAAAGATGCTAAACCAAATAGTAAAATAATAAGAGAAGTAACTAAAATACTTTTGGATAAATTAGAACAACAAAACACGAACAAAGATGCCTAAAATAAAGATGATTGTTGGCCTAGGAAATATAGGCAAAGAATATGAAAATACACGCCATAATGTTGGTGAGTGGTTTATTGCGAAGATTGCTAAAGATAATAATGAAAACTTCAGTCTAAATTCTAAACTTAATTGCAATATTGCTAAAGTAAATATCAATTACAATAACATAATATTGGTATTTCCAACAACATTTATGAACAATAGTGGCTTAGCTGTTAGTAAAGTTGCTAATTTCTATAAAATTGAACCTGAAGAAATACTAGTAGTACATGATGAGCTAGATATAAATTCAGGGGAGATTCGTCTAAAAAAAGGTGGTGGACACGGTGGTCATAATGGCTTAAGAAGTATCCATCAACACCTTGGGACAAATGATTATTTACGCCTAAGAATTGGTATCGGACATCCTGGACATAAATCAAAAGTATCAAATTATGTACTATCAAATCCTTCTGTAGCTCATAAAAATGATATAGATAATGCTATTGATAATGGTATATGTGTTTTAGATGATATAATAAACTATAAATTAGAGCCTGCAATGCAGAGGCTTCATACAAAATAATATTATAAGGAATAAAATAATGGGATTTAAATGTGGTATCGTAGGTTTACCAAATGTTGGTAAATCAACTCTATTTAATGCTCTTACTGAGGCTGGTATTGAAGCAGCTAACTACCCTTTTTGTACGATTAATCCAAATGTAGGGATCGTTTCTGTTCCAGATCAAAGACTTAATGAGTTAGCAAAAATTGTTAAGCCAGAAAGAATACTTCCTACAACTATGGAGTTTGTTGACATTGCTGGGCTTGTTGCAGGTGCAAGCAAAGGTGAAGGTCTTGGAAACAAATTCCTAGCAAATATTCGTGAAACAGATGCTATTGCACATGTCGTTAGATGTTTTGAGGATGATAATATTATTCATGTAAGTGGAAAGGTTGATCCTATTGATGATATTAACACTATCAATATGGAACTAATATTAGCTGACATTGAGTCTTGTGATAAAGCAGTTCAAAGATTCGCTAAAATGAAAAAATCTGGTGATAAAGAAGCTTTAGCTAAAGCAGATTTTTACACTAAACTAAAAGAGCATTTAGAATCAGAAAAATCAGCTAGAACATTTCAGCTAACAGATGATGAAGCTAAGTGGCTTAAGCAAACTCCTCTACTAACTAGCAAACCTGTATTGTATATTGCCAATGTTACTGAAGATGGTTTTGAAAATAATCCATTATTAGATAAAATTATAGAGTATGCTAAAGCTGAAAATTCAAATGTTGTTCCTGTTTGTGCTGCTATGGAGCAAGAAATCTCTCAGCTTGAGCCGGATGAGAAGTTAGAGTTTTTAGCTGATATGGGACTTACTGAAACTGGTCTTGATAGAGTTATCAAAGCTGGCTATGCTCTTTTGAACCTTCATACATATCTCACTGCTGGTGTTAAAGAAGTCCGAGCTTGGACAATCCCTGTAGGCGCTACAGCACCCCAAGCTGCTGGTGTAATTCACACTGACTTTGAGAGAGGATTTATCAGAGCTGAAGTTATCTCGTATGATGATTATATTCAGTATAATGGCGAAAAAGGTGCAAAAGAAGCCGGTAAAGCTCGTCTTGAAGGAAAAGAATATGTCATGAAAGATGGTGATGTTGTAAACTTCAGATTTAATGTATAGCTAAATCTAAAATGTCCAAGAATATAATTCATAACTGTCTGATTTGGTTATCAGTCATTGGTATAGTTGGTTGTAATACATCTTTTACTTATCCAAATTATCAACCTAGCGGAACATACTATAATCCAGACTATGACAAAGATGATCTGATTCATGGTTACTTTCAGCAAAGTGTTGAACAGATGGAAACTAGTCCATATACATATCAAGGTCAATACTATGAAGAAACTGGCTTCACTCAGCCAAGTCCTTTTATGCAGAATATAAACTGGAATAAAATGAACGTTTAATAACAAAAATCTATTTTATATTTCTGTACTGGTAGTTAATTTTATAGAAACTATTTTGTTATCTCTAATATTCGTTATTTCAAGTAAGATATTATTATATTTTATACAACAAGGTCCTTGCGGCAAGTTCTCAATTTCTTCTATTATAAGGCCTGACAAAGTTTTAGCATCTTCACTTTCAAACTCTATCCCTATATGACGATTTATTTCTCTTAATGTAGCACTACCACCTATTAGATAACTATTTTCATCAAGTTTGCGAATATTATTATTCATATCAAATCTATCAGAGAACTCTCCAACAATTTCTTCCATAATATCTTCTATTGTAACCGTACCACAGACATCACCATATTCGTCAACCACAATAGCAAATCGTTTACTTTTGTATTGAAAATTAACCAGTTGAGTCTGTAAAGAAACTGTTTCTGGAATGAAATACGCTTCATGGGCAATTTTACGTAAACTTGCTTTTGTTATTTGTGATCTCTTAGTTGATATAAGTAAATTAGTTATCTCCTTAAGTTTTATAACTCCAATAACATTATTAACACCATTCTCACATAAAATAATATTCAAAGATCTCATTTTTGCTATTCTAGCTAAAATTTTATCTACAGAATTGCTCAGGTCTATATATTCTATTTTATTAAAATGGGTCATAACTTCTTGGACTAAAACTTTATCAAGTTCTAATACACCTATTAACATATTTTTATTTTTAGCACCAAGTTTTGCATTTGATTCATTTACAACAGTCTGTATTTCTTCCTTATCCAAAGACTCATTATTTACGGGCTCAATCTTTATACCAAAAAGTTTTAAAGTTATTTTTGAAATCATGCTAAGAAAAACTACTGCCGGATACAGTAATATCATTATTATTTTTAGCGGTAATGAAAATGGAAAAGCCAGCCTTTGTGGATATACTGCTGCAAATGATTTTGGAATTATCTCTCCAAATACTAAGACTAAAATTGTGACAACTATTGTTGCTATCAATAAACCAATATCACCAAAATGATCTTCTGAATATGATGAAATGACTGTACCGGCAAATATATTTGCAAACGTATTACCTATAAGTATCGCAACCAATAGTCTTTCTGGATTACGAACTAGAGATAAACTTCTTTTTGCTGCTCGATGATTTTTTTTTGCCAAATGCTTAAGTTTATATTTATTCAAAGCCATCATAGCTGTTTCTGAGCTTGAAAAAAAAGCTGAAATACTAATAAGAATAAATAAAATAATAACTACAGTATAAGTACTCATTCAATAAATAATAATGAAGATAATGCGAAGTCTTATTTTAACATAAGAACTTTGATAATAAAAAATATAATCAGAAATGATTTGTTTGAGGGTATTATACTCTCATGAAGTCAGCGTGAACAAGCTTAACTTTATATGGATGTCTTTGTAGTGCTTTGATGATTACTTTTTCTTCTTGACCATCAATCTCTAAAGTGATTTCACTTGAGAAGAATGCTTTGTCTTCTGTAGAGTGTAAAACTTTATCGTGATCTAATACTATAGATATTGCTTCCTTGTCACCACCATATATAACAGCTGGGATTTTACCAGCTCTTCTTAGACGGCGGCTCGCACCAGATCCTAAATCTTCTCTTTTAACTGCTTTCAAACTAAAATTTGTCATTGTTAAATTTCCTTTATTTTTGTTTAAACTTAATTTATTAATCTATGCGACCCTAGATTAACCGTGCTATTATAGTCAGCTATAACTATAAATTCAAGGTATTAATCAACTAAACCATCTATTCTAAATATATCACTGACAGATTCTTCGCCATTAGTCTTCTCTACAATTTGTGCAAGTAAAGGAGCTAAGGTAATAACTTTAATTTTATTACAAGCTTCAGCATGTGGTTTTAGAGGAATAGAGTCTGTAACTATAAGCTCTTCAATAGCTGAATTTTCGATATTTTTGATAGCATCACCAGATAATAGAGGATGTACACAAAACGCAGAAACCTTAGCTGCTCCACCCTTTTCAACTAGAGCTTTTGCTGCTTGACACATTGTCCCACCAGTATCCACGATATCATCAACTAATATACAATGCTTACCTTCAACATCACCAATTATATTCATAACCTCTGCCACATTTGGTCTAGGTCTTCTTTTGTCTACAACGGCAATCCCAACACCCAAATTCTTGGCTACAGATCTAGCTCTCACTACTCCACCCATATCCGGAGAAACAATTTTTATATTCTCATATTTTTCAGGATTTTTACGCACATGCTCTAAAAATATCTTTGTTGCAAATGCATTATCAAATGGAATGTCGAAGAAACCCTGAATCTGTTCAGCATGAATATCTACTGATAAAATTCTATCTAAACCAACCGCCTGAAGGAGATTTGCAACAACTTTTGCAGATATTGGCACCCTTGCTGATTTTGATCGTCTATCTTGTCTAGCATATCCAAAATATGGTAGAACTGCAGTTACTCTTTCAGCTGATGATCTTTTTAAAGCATCAATTAGAAGTATCAACTCCATCAAGTTATCAGATGGTGGACATGTAGACTGAATGACAAAAACATCCTTACCACGAACATTTTCATTCAATACAACATGTATCTCACCATCTTTAAACCTACCAACAGTAGCATTACCAAGAGTTGCTCCTAATTCCTTTGCTACTTCACAAGCAAGCTTTTTAGAAGCATTACCACTAAAAATCATCAAATCTTCAGACATACCTATATAACCTTTTAAAATTCACACACCTTACGCCCATCAATTTTAATGTTTTTTAGAAACTTTAAAAGCCTAAAAACAAGTTTTTATCTATTATTTTAGTATTTACTGTATATCACCCTGTCTTTTGAATTAAGATTTTGTCTTTGTTATACTACCTGTACCTTTTAAAATCAAATAGTTCCTAAATCTATATTAACTTTATGAAATTCAAAATTTTTGATAATACCTTTCAAGCTGGAGAAATGGCAACTTTGGCAATGCCATTACCAAGCCAATACTCATGTGCACCAATGTATTTACCTATTAAAATTCTCAACGGTGTAAAAGAAGGTCCATGTATTCTAATTTTTGGCATGGTTAGTGGTGATGAGTTTAATGGTATTGAAATCATCAACTCTATACTAGAAAAAACAAACCCAAAAGATTTACATGGAACAATAATTGCTATTCCTGTATTAAATGTTTTTGGTCTAGTACATGCCATAAAACATAGTCAAACGCTCGAACAAGCTTTCCCTGGTGATGAATCTGGTTCATACATGCATCGCTATGCATATAGAATAACTCAAGAGATAATCAAAAAAACTGATTATTCCGTACAAATTAAAACAGGCGCATTAAATCATGAAATACTACCTCAAGTGTATTTCAATGCTGAAGATGAAGAATCTATCAAAATGGCTAGAGCCTTTCAAGCTCCTGTTATTACTGCTATAAACATGAGTCGCTCAAGTATACGTAAGATTCACCAAGACTTAGATATACCATTCATCTGCTATGAAGCAGGTGAAGCTAATAAATTTGATGAAGAGGCTATAAATATTGGTGTAGCAGGTATTCAAAATGTAATGCGCAAACTTGATATATTAAAAGATCAAGATTTTGTTCAACAGGTTAAACCTCTTGTCTCAGAAGACACTGAATGGACAATATCAGATAAACCAGGAGTTTTAAGAACAGAAATTGAGCTTGGTACAAGGGTCAAAGAAGGTGAAAAAATAGGCAAGCTAATAGATCCTTTTGGTAACGATGATAGTGTTAATCTAAAATCTCAGATTGATGGAATCATCTTAGGTATTAACAACTACCCTATGATTAAAGAAGGTGATTTAGTATTCAAAGTATCATCGTTTCAAGATGATGAAAAAGCAGAAGCAAAAATAGAAAATTGGGAAGAAATAACAAAAGAAAATTTTAGTGATGAATAATAAATTATCTTTTTTGGCAATCAGTATATGACTGACTTGTGCTATATTTTTCATGTACGAGTTTTTATTAAGAACTATCTTAGGTACATTCGAGCATCAGATAATATCTGACCTTGATTTGAGCATACTAACTTTTAGTATTCTTAGCTCTACCGCTTATCAACTTACATATGGAATCATGCAAATTCCTGTAGGTATTATTACTGATAAACTAGGACTAAAAAAAGCTCTAACCTTAGCAATACTAGTATGTGCCTTAGGAATTGGGTTATTTGGTGTATCAAATAGCTTTGGTGCGGCTCTGGTATATAGAGTTATGATTGGTTTTGGCGCCTCTTTTGGCTTTTTATGTTTATTAATCGCTGTGTATGACTGGTTACCACACAAACATATTGGTTTATTTATCGGTCTTTCACAGTTTATTGGTGTTCTCGGACCAATGCTTGCAGCAGGTCCTCTAGAATCTTTGTCGCAAGCTGGTGGTATAGACTGGCGCTATGTATTTATTATATTAGCAATAATAGGTGTTGTTCTAGCTAGAATAACTATAGTTATAGTAAAAAACAATGATCAATCTGGTGAATCAGGCAAAAATAGATTCATTATTCTAAATACCCCAACATCAGTAATCAAAGAGATTCAAGGTATATTTTCCAACAAACAAATTTGGTTAATTGCAGTTTTCTCAGCTACTACCTATTTAGCTATAGAATATCTTTCTGAAAATGCTACAAAAAGCTTTTTATCCTTAAATGGCTTTGATGCTAAATTCAGTTCTTATTTGATCACATTAGCATGGCTAGGGTATGGCATTGGCTGCCCTAGTCTTGGTCAATATCTGATCGTATAAAAAGAAGAAAGCCCATTATGATTTTTGCTATCTGCTTAACTTTTGTTTCGTTAGCTACAATTATTTTCTTTCCAATAAATCAAGCAATACTATATTTATCATTCATATGTTTAGGCTTAGGAGCTAGTGGACAAAGCATAGGATTTGCCATTATCGCTGAGCAATCTAGTTCTGGATGTAGAGCAGCAGCATTAGGAGTTAATAACTTTCTTATTATGCTATCAGTCGGAGTTGGTTCACCGATTATTAGTGAGGTTTTTGATTTATTTTCTAATCAAGGCAAAAATCCATCTATAACAAGCTATCAAACTAGTTTAAGTTTATTGTTGGTATTTACTACCTTAGGTGTGTTAATAAGTATATTTTTTATCAAAGAAACATTCTGTAGATCCAAAAAAGAAGTGATTTTTGTAGATGTGAAATAAAGTATTTTTTAAAACTTACTTAACTTATCTAAACTAATCTCACGCATTCTATATTTTTCTATGACTAATGAGAATATTATTAAAGTGCTTATAAATAAAGGTACTATTAAATATAAAAAAGCTCTATCAAAAACATTCATATCTATTCGACCAGTCAATGGACCTCCATTTAGACATACACTAATATAGCTGATTAAAAGCTAGATTGTATTCTCAATGTTTATAGAGATACCAAAATGTACTTCATTAGGTGTCAAGTAATTTAAACATTTCTTAGGTCTATTATTCAAGTCTATCTGTAACTTTCTAATGTATTGATGAGATATATTGTTAAAGTTAGTACCTTTAGGTATAAATTGTCTGATATACCTATTCATGTTTTCATTAGTACCTCTTTGCCAAGGACTGTATGGATCAGCAAAGAATACTTTGATGCCAGTCTTGCTAGTTAGCTTCTTATGTTTAGCAAACTCTTTACCATTATCAAATGTAGCTGTTAATATTTTATGACCATTAGATACTTTGTACAATATTCTATTGATTGAATTAGCTGTTCTATCTATAGACTTGGCTAAAATAGTAAATCTGCTAGCTCTATCGACCATTGTTACAATAGCACTTTTATGGTCTTTACCAACAATAGTGTCACCTTCAAAGTGATAAAGATTTTTTCTATTAGCACTGCTAGGTCTTTCAGAAATACTCGCTCTATCCTTTATCTTAACTTGTTTAGAGTCACCTTCTTTTTTGTATTTATATTG
>NZ_WBSX01000130.1 GCF_009823375.1 Francisella noatunensis subsp. noatunensis
CCTCATGTTTTAATCTACCACAAATAAGTTCCGGAGATATCTTCTTTTTTAACAAAGCTATTATTAGCTTTTTAACTTTACAGGATAGCTTATGATTATTTGAAGTTCTGCGGCTTTGATATAGCTTCTGTGCTATCTCAGCATTATAGTCACTATTTATACTAGTGCGATTAAGTTCCTTTTTTATAGCTCTTTCACTATAGCCAATTTTATTGGCTATTTGAGATGTTTGGTATCCTAATTTAAGTAATTCTTCTATACAATATCTATTTGAAAGAGTTAAGTGCTTTGGCATTTTTTAGTTCCTTATCGTTTATTTTAGTTTCGTCAAAACCTAATAAACTATATTTGGAACTCTCTTTCAACTATTTAAAACTTTCAGAATACAATCTAGCGGTTAAATTTTTTCTTAACTGACATAGTCCAGCAATAATCATATTAGAGTTTTTCTCAGCCATTCTTTTTGAGATAGTATTTACTATTTCAAAATCTGTATTACTTGCTGAAGGGAAGCCTGCTTCTAGGACATCGATATTTAGCTTATCTGCAAGATCTGCATACGCAATATTATCTTCAAAAGACATACCAGCTCCAGGAGACTGTTGCCCATCTCTAAGAGTTGTATCAAAAATATAAATTTTTTGCTTATCCATAGTGGACTCCTTATATATAAGTTAGAGCTTCCTTGTAAACTTGTCCTTGTTTTAACTTCTCAAATACTTCTTTTATTTGATTTGTTATCGTGTAATCTGAGCGTCTTAATTTGTTGTCATCAATACTTGCCACAGGGGTGATTTCAGCAGCAGTTCCACAGAAAAACACTTCATCTGCATTTATCAGCTCATCAACTTTAAATAAGCGTTCTGTAACTTTATAACCTAGATCTTTAGCAATTTGGATTATAAGTTTGCGAGTTATCCCATCTAATATAGTTCCTAATGGGGTTGTTATAACTTCGTTATCTTTTATAAAAAAGACATTCATTGCCGCACCTTCAGCCATATTGCCATCAGCATCTAGAAGTAGAGACTCATGATAATGTGTACCAAGAGTTTCCCTAGAAGCTAATATACTATTGACATAGTGGCCACCAATTTTTGCATCACAGACAGTAGAGCGTGGATGAATTCTAATATATTTACTAACTTTGATATCTACTTTATCAGCAGCCATATATTTACCCATATCAATACAATAGATAGTAATATCAACAGGATGGTCTTTCGCAGGTAAAACACTAACTCCTCCCTCAGCAAAATATGCTAAAGGTCTTATATAGCAAGATTTTTTACCGCTAGCTTTGACAGTATCTAATACAGCTTGACATAGCTCATCAAGAGTATATTTGCATGTCATACCTAGGACATTCATCGAGTACATGAATCTTTGCATATGTTCTTTTAGTTTTAAAACACCTACACCATTAGGAGTATCATAAGCTCGTATGCCTTCAAATACAGATGAACCGTAGTGCAAAGAATGAGTGTTTATACCAACTTTTGCATCTTCATAGGAGATTATATCGCCATTTTTCCAAATTTTATCTATCATATTGACCCTCGATATTTTGTAATTATTTAAAATATATTTTTATGCAACAATGTCTAAAATTATAGACAGAGGAGTTTTGTGCTGAGGGAGAGGAGTGCTTGAGAAGAATTACTTTGAGATTTGATTTTTTGAGAAAACATAGCAGTGGCTAAACTACCACTGCCGAATGCTTCGACAGTAGAGAAATTATTCCCTTTTTGTCTTCGTATATGCATACATGAATCCACTTTTTTATGCATTTTCCCTTAGCTTTTGATTAAAGGATATTTCATTTAAAATATCGCTATATAAAACTCAATACAGTTATTGTAGCCATATAATATTTTAGAGTAAACCTTGATTTAGCTTTACTAGTGAAATTTTTTGAAAGAGAAGAATTTAAAAGATAGTTAATTATCTACGATCAGCATAAATTTTTGCTTGAGCAGCTGATAATCTTGCTATAGGAACTCTAAAAGGAGAACAAGATACATAATCAAGATCTAAGTCATGACAGAAACCAACAGAGTATGGTTCACCACCATGCTCGCCACATATACCCATTTTAGCATTAGGATTAACAGCTTTGACACCTTCTTTAGCAATCTCCATAAGTTTACCAACCCCTTTAGGATCTAGTCTAGCAAATGGATCGAAGCTTAAAATACCTTTTTCAAGATAGTCTTTAATAAACTTGTTAGCATCGTCTCTACTGAAACCAAAAGTCATCTGAGTTAAGTCATTTGTACCAAATGAGAAGAACTCACTACCAGCTTCAGCAAGCATACCAGCACCAATAGCACCACGTGGAGTTTCTAGCATTACACCGACTTTATAGTCAATGTCGATTTTTTCACGCTTAAGAATTGTATCAGCAACTTCTCTAACAATACCACTTAGTAATTTAAACTCACCAAGAGTACTAACTAGTGGAATCATAAGCTCCGGTTTAACTTCAATTCCCATACGTTTACTTGATATCGCAGCATAAATGATAGCTTTAGTCTGCATTTCGATGATTTCTGGATATGTTACAGCAAGTCTACATCCTCTGTGACCCATCATAGGGTTCATTTCGCTTAGAGCTTCTATACGAGCTTCTAACTCACTATAGCTAATGTTGAACTCACGTGCTAAATCATCAATCTCATCCGCTTCGTGAGGTAAGAACTCATGTAAAGGAGGATCTATAAATCTTATAGTTACAGCTAAATTATCCATAGCTTCAAAAAGCTCTTCAAAATCTTGTTGCTGTACAGGAAGTAGCTTGTCTAAAGCTCTTTGTCTTTCTTTTTTATCTTTAGCTAGGATCATTTGTCTAACATAAGAGATGCGATCTTCTTCAAAGAACATATGTTCTGTACGGCATAAGCCAATACCTTCAGCTCCAAATGCTCTTGCAATAGATGCATCTTTATAAGTATCTGCATTACATCTGACACGAAGTTTACGTACGCTATCAACGAATTTCATAAACTCTTCAAAGTCTTGAGTAACCTCAGGATCAACAGTTTTGATAATACCTCTATATACAGTACCTTTTGTTCCATCAAGTGATAAATAATCACCTTCAGAGAATACTTGACCTCTTTCGAATGTAATAGTTTTCTTATCTTCGTCGATTCTTGCTGTCTCTAGTCCAGATACACAACATTTACCCATACCACGAGCTACTACAGCAGCGTGAGATGTCATACCACCACGTAGAGTTAAGATACCATGACAAGCATTCATACCTGCTATGTCTTCAGGGGATGTTTCGATTCTTACTAGGATAGTTTTTTCTTCACCACGAGCTTTTGCAGCTAATAAAGATTCAACATCAAAATATATTCTACCACTTGCAGCACCTGGTGAAGCACCTAATGCAGAACCAAGAGGGCGCTTAGAAGCTAGAGCTTTCTCATCAAATTTAGGATGTAATAATTGCTCTAATAAATGAGGCTCAACCATCATCACAGCTTCTTGATTTGTGATTAGACCTTCTTTAGCCATATCAACTGCTATTTTTAAAGCTGCTTTTGCAGTTCTTTTACCATTTCTTGTTTGTAACATGAAAAGCTTACCATCCTCGATAGTAAACTCCATATCTTGCATATCTTTGTATACTTTTTCTAAGTTTTTAGCAATTTTTACAAAATCATTAAAAACTTCTGGCATTTTATCTTTCAAAGTTGAGATATGTGCAGGTGTTCTTGTTCCTGCAACTACATCTTCACCTTGAGCATTGATTAGGTACTCACCAAAAAGTTCATTTTCACCAGTAGAAGGGTTTCTTGTAAAAGCAACACCTGTACCAGAATTATTACCAGAGTTACCGTAAACCATTTCTTGGACATTAACAGCCGTACCCCAGTTATTCGAGATATTATTGATTTCTCTATATATAATTGCTCTTTCAGCATTCCATGATCTAAATACAGCTTCGACAGCTGCTAAAAGTTGCTCGACGGGGTTTGTTGGGAATTCTTTACCAACTAGATCTTTGTAGATTTTCTTATATTCTGCAACAATATATTTGTAGTCCTGAGCACTTAGATCACAGTCATTTTTGACATTTCTTTTTTCTTTTTTATCATCGAGTATTTTATCGAAAGGTTTTTTCTCACAATCCATAACAACATCTGCAAACATCATTATGAATCTTCTGTAGCTGTCGTAAACGAATTGCTCATTATTTGTCTTTGCAACCATCGCTCTTGCAACTTCATCATTTAGACCAAGGTTTAGAACTGTGTCCATCATACCTGGCATAGAAACTCTAGCACCAGAACGCACGGATACAAGTAGCGGATTACTTCCACCACCAAAAGTTTTGCCCGTTCTTTTTTCTAAATCTGCGACATTTGCAAAAATTTGTTCTTTAACCTGATCGTTTAGTTTTTGACGGTCATCATAGTATTTTAGGCATGCTTCTGTAGTTACTGTAAAACCATCTGGTACGGGCAATCCACTATTAAGCATTTCACTAAGATTAGCTCCTTTACCACCTAACAAATCACGCATAGACTTATTACCTTCGCTAAAGGCATAGACAAACTTCGACATAAAAACTCCTCTCAAGTTTTTCATAAAATTAATTTGAAACTAAGCATACTCTCAAGTATACCTAATCTTCATCATAACATATTTATCTAAATAGATTAAAGATTTTTTGAAATGTGATGAAAAAAAGACCTGTAATTGCAGTGATGGGTATTCGCAGATGGCAATGATTTTATAAAATAGAAAAGCTAGATTGTATTCTCAATGTTTATAGAGATACCAAAATGTACTTCATTAGGTGTCAAGTAATTTAAACATTTCTTAGGTCTATTATTCAAGTCTATCTGTAACTTTCTAATGTATTGATGAGATATATTGTTAAAGTTAGTACCTTTAGGTATAA
>NZ_WBSX01000131.1 GCF_009823375.1 Francisella noatunensis subsp. noatunensis
AACTAGCAAGACTGGCATCAAAGTATTCTTTGCTGATCCATACAGTCCTTGGCAAAGAGGTACTAATGAAAACATGAATAGGTATATCAGACAATTTATACCTAAAGGTACTAACTTTAACAATATATCTCATCAATACATTAGAAAGTTACAGATAGACTTGAATAATAGACCTAAGAAATGTTTAAATTACTTGACACCTAATGAAGTACATTTTGGTATCTCTATAAACATTGAGAATACTATCTAGCAAATTAGATAGAAATTTTAATTATTTTTTTATAGAATAATGATTATTATGTGAATGTTTAAAACGATTTTGGTTATTAATTTAAACATTTTCTCTCCATGGGTTTGGAGTGTAGTCAGTTTTACAGCGAGGGTTTGACCACACGGTTAAACAACTTGTTACTAGCCGAGTTGGCGCTTGGCTAGTATAAATTTAAATCTATCCCTCAAATAGCTTTAAAAACAAGGGCTTTCAAGCTTCAAGCTCATTGAAATTTTATAAATATTTTCTAATTTTAGAATATTAAAAAGTCAAATATTATACTTGACTTTGATGAATCAGTTGTGAAATGTAGGCAGTACAATACTTACTGTCTAAACTTGTCAGAAAATTAATTTGCTAAAATCTCAGCAGTGGCTTTGTTTAGTTCTTTTACAGTATTGTTTGATACTTGTAGTAACTCTTTTCTTTGTCAGAAATTTCAACTTTTATAGGTCTTACACCATTTGCAAAAATTTCAGCAGCTGCTTTAATTAAGACTTTTTATTTGATTCAAGCTTTAACAAAAACTCTTTTTTATCTAATCCACCAGTATAACCACCAAGTTTACCATTGGAGTTGATTACTCGATGACAAGGAATAATTATCGGTAATAGATTCTTACCATTAGCATTAGCTACAGCTCTAAAAGCAGTTGGTTTACCAATATTTGTAGCTTCTTTACGATAGCTGATTGTTTCTCCATAAGGGATCTTTATCAGCTCATGCCAAACTTGTTTTTGAAAGTCAGTACCAGTTAGTTGTAGAGGGATAGAGAATGTTTTTAACTTTTTGTTAAAATATTTATCAAGCTGATTTCTTGTTTGGTCAGTTATGTCATTTGTTTTGAATGATATTTTTGCATTATAAATTTTTAATAACTTTTCTATAGCGCAGATATTTGAATCACTAATAAAAAAACAAGCATATAGGTAATTATCATCAGCAATAGCAATGAGATTGCCAATAGGAGTTTTAATTTCTTCGGTATAAAATATGGTTTTATAATTTTCTTTGTTAATCGCAGCTAAATAAATTTGATGAGTTTCTTTGAGCATAAGTATATTATGTAATTTAGATACATTAGATAATAGCGAAGTAATGGCAAATAGTAAATTTTATAAATTTTTTCCAATAGCAGTACTAATCATTGGCATAATCTCTTTCTTTAGTTTTGGGGGGCAGCAGTATTTATCTCTTGAAGCACTCAAAAATAACTATCAAACAATATTAGACTTTGCTAATCAGCATTTTTTAGCTTGTATATTGGTATTTTTGATTGCATACATAGTTGTTGTAGCATTATCTATACCAGGGGCTACTATTATGACTTTGTTAGGTGGTTTACTATTTGGTTTGGTATTAGGTTCAATTATTGTTGTATTGGCTGCAACATTAGGAGCAAGTGTAGTTTTCATTGCTGTTAGAACAGCATTGGGAGATTCACTAAAGAACAAGGCTAAAGGTAGTATCGAAAAAATGCGACGAGGCTTTGAAAAGGATGTCTTTAACTATTTATTAATACTTAGATTGATACCTATATTTCCATTTTTTATTATAAATATCGCGGCGGGTATGTTTGGTGTTAAATTCAGAGACTTTTTCTGGGCAACATTACTGGGGATAATTCCTGGTAGTGTTATTTATGTCTGGGTTGGTACAAGCTTTGCTTATGTGATTCAGCAAGGTGCTGAGATAAATCTAGGTATTATATTAGAGCCTCAATTTATTTTGCCATTGATAGCCTTGGCAGTACTGTCAATTGTTCCAGTAATTATTAAAAAGAGAAAGTAGCTATGATTAAAGTAGATGTATGTGTTATCGGTGGTGGTTCAGGCGGGCTTTCTGTAGCAGCTGGTGCAGTACAAATGGGTGCAAGCGTAGCTCTCTGTGAAGGAGGTAAGATGGGGGGTGATTGTCTTAATTATGGTTGTGTGCCATCTAAGGCAATTATAGAAGCTTCTAGAGTTATTGCAAAATTAAATAAGGCTAAAGACTTTGGTATAAATGTAGATAGCATAGATATTGATTACTCTAATGTACAAGCACATATCAAAGCTATTATAGCAAAAATAGAGCCACATGACTCGGTCGAGCGCTTTGAGAAATTAGGGGTCAAAGTTATCCAAGAATATGCCGAGATAGTTGATCGCTATACGGTCAAAGCGGGTGATAATATTATCAAGACTAAATATGTTGTTATAGCTACTGGTTCAAGAGCAAGTATTCCTAATATCAAAGGTTTAGATAGCATTGAGTATCTAACCAATGAAACAATTTTTGAGCTTAAAAATAAGCCGCAGCATTTAATGATTATTGGTGGTGGACCTATAGGTGTAGAGCTAGCACAGGCTTATGCTTTGTTGGATAGCCAAGTTACAATTTTTGAAGCTTCAGATACTATCTTAGGTATGCTTGATAATGAATGTCGCAAAGTTGTGATTAAGGAGTTTGATCGTCTAGGTATCAATATAATTACAAATGTAAATATCACAGAGATTGAACAGCAAAATCAACAGATAAATGTTTGTTGTGGTGATAAATACTACGAAGGCTCGCATCTATTAGTTGCAGCAGGGAGACAGCCAAATTTAGCGAAGT
The DNA here is from genome assembly GCF_009823375.1 of Francisella noatunensis subsp. noatunensis. Classification (GTDB taxonomy): domain Bacteria; phylum Pseudomonadota; class Gammaproteobacteria; order Francisellales; family Francisellaceae; genus Francisella; species Francisella noatunensis. The sequence goes on from NZ_WBSX01000131.1 coordinate 2,870, forward strand.
TAAATCTAGATAATGTGGGTGTTAGATATACTTCTAGAGGTATAAATGTTAATAAGCGCTTGAGAACAAACTATAAAAATATCTATGCTATAGGTGATATTACCGGAGGGTATCAGTTCACTCATGTGGCAGGCTATCATGCTGGTATAGTGATCCAAAATATCTTATTCAAGTTACCAGCAAAAGTTGATTATAGTAGCTTGCCATGGTCTATATATACTAGCCCTGAAATCGCGCATGTTGGTCAAGATATCTCACAGGCTCAAGATCAAGGAGCAAAAGTTCTGAGATTGTCATATCAAAATAATGATAGAGCAGTCGCAAGTCTAGCAACTAATGGGTTAGTTAAAGTAGCGATCAATAAAAAGGGTCATATATTAGGGGTTACTATCGTTGGTGAAAGCGCTAGTGAGCTAATTGTACAATGGACTTTAGCAATCAAAAATAAACTAAAGATAAAAGATATAGCATCTCATATTGTGGCATATCCAACTTTGAGTGAGCTAAACAAAAGAATTGCCGGAAGTTATTTCACACCGAAACTATATAGTAACAAAGTTAGACGCTTAGTTAGACTGTTAATGAAAGTATTTGGTAAAAGGTTATGATAGAACAAAAAATCAGGCCAACTTTTCAGAAAATCTTCGTTGATAATGTTGCTAAGCTTGTAGCGCCCATAATAGCTCCTAACGTGGTTACAGTACTATCTTTAATCTGTGGCTTAGTTGCTGCAGTATCATTTTTTATAAACCAATACTTGTGTGTGTTTTTGCTACTGTTATCAGGATATCTAGATATTTTAGATGGCTCAGTTGCGCGTCTACAAAATAGCTTATCATCACTTGGAACTATGCTAGATATATTAAGTGATCGTTTTGTAGAGAGTTTTATTATTATCGTTATTTTTATTAATCAACTTAATATTGCATGGGTTGGTTTATTAATGATGATGTCTATTATTGTTTGTATTAGTAGTTTTTTGTTGGTCGGGATATTCAGTCAAAAAGAGTCTTCTAAAAGCTTTTACTATAGCCCAGGTTTAATTGAAAGAGCTGAAACATTTATCTTTTTTATAGTTATGATTTTATTACCGAGCACAGTATTTGTACTAGGCTTGATTTATACACTGTTAGTTTTATGGACTACGCTGTACCGTTGTTATGAATTTTACTGTTACGAAAAAATTAAGGAGCAATTATAATGAGAAATTTTTTAAACAAAACTTTTGTGGGTTTTATGGCTGGATTAATTAGTGCCTGTGTCTTATATAGCTAGATTGTATTCTCAATGTTTATAGAGATACCAAAATGTACTTCATTAGGTGTCAAGTAATTTAAACATTTCTTAGGTCTATTATTCAAGTCTATCTGTAACTTTCTAATGTATTGATGAGATATATTGTTAAAGTTAGTACCTTTAGGTATAAATTGTCTGATATACCTATTCATGTTTTCATTAGTACCTCTTTGCCAAGGACTGTATGGATCAGCAAAGAATACTTTGATGCCAGTCTTGCTAGTTAGCTTCTTATGTTTAGCAAACTCTTTACCATTATCAAATGTAGCTGTTAATATTTTATGACCATTAGATACTTTGTACAATATTCTATTGATTGAATTAGCTGTTCTATCTATAGACTTGGCTAAAATAGTAAATCTGCTAGCTCTATCGACCATTGTTACAATAGCACTTTTATGGTCTTTACCAACAATAGTGTCACCTTCAAAGTGATAAAGATTTTTTCTATTAGCACTGCTAGGTCTTTCAGAAATACTCGCTCTATCCTTTATCTTAACTTGTTTAGAGTCACCTTCTTTTTTGTATTTATATTG
>NZ_WBSX01000132.1 GCF_009823375.1 Francisella noatunensis subsp. noatunensis
TTCAAGGTTATTGAAGAACAAACAGTCAAGAGAAGAGGAATTAATTTAATAAACTTTGTGATGGAGAAAAAAATCAAAAAAAATTTATAGCGCGTGGCCGATTACGACCAAATATGCAGTTAGACCCTAGTAGCTTTTTCTAAATCCAATATATACCTTGTAAGTCTTAAAATCTTCATCAGAACTGTTTATTTGAGAAGCTACAAGAAATATTAAATTCTGCTCTTCTTTGGTTAAGTGAAATTTTCCAGCAACAAGGCTGTTTGGACATAGCAATTTCTTTTTTATCTTCTATCTCTTTCATTTAGCACATTTAAATATCTATTGTGTTAATCAATATAATAAGACATTTTTTAATTCATATTAACACACACTTTTTACAAGTGTGTTTTAGTGTGACAAAAATGTGTTTTTAAAAATCGCAAAATCCTCTGAAAGTATTGTTATCACTACATCACAGTTTGAAAACAGAGTTGCTACAATATTAAAGAGAATATTAAAGAGAAAATATCTTTAGGAAATTTTACAAATTTCAAAGATTCAATGACTTTTTTGACTTTTTAAAAGATAAAATCTACAATGTAAGTACTTATATAAGTACATAGGTTTACGTAATGCAAACAGTTAATTATTCAACTTTTAGAAATGAATTATCCGATTCAATGGATAGAGTAACAAAAAATCATAGTCCTATGATTGTTACCAGAGGTTCAAAAAAAGAAGCAGTTGTTATGATGTCGTTAGAGGATTTTAAAGCTTATGAAGAAACAGCTTATCTGATGAGAAGCATGAATAACTATAAGAGATTACAAAATTCTATTGATGAAGTAGAATCTGGTTTAGCTATCAAAAAAGAGTTGATTGAAGAATGATACTTTCTTGGTCAACTAATGCTTGGGAAGACTATCTATATTGGCAAAGCATAGATAAGAAAAAGCTAAAACGAATTAATTTGCTAATCAAAGACATTATGAGAAATCACTTTGAAGGATTAGGAGATCCTGAACCTTTGAAGCATAACTTCTCTGGTTATTGGTCTAGACGAATAGACAAAGAACATCGAATAATCTACAAAGTAGAAAATCAAAATCTAATCATTATCCAATGCAGATATCATTACTAGCATTTCTTAGAAATATGAAATTCCAGCCTTAGCGAATTTTAGATTTTTAAGAAACAAATGATGATGTATACCATTCTGTCAATATGTACTTTTGTGCATAGTGACAGGATTGCATTTAGGTATTTAATTCTTTAAATATTAGTTATTCTAGCATATATAGTTAAAAATTATATTGACAAATATTGGCGTATTAAATATAGTAAAAAATACTACAACTGATGAAGCCTAAAGGCAGAAACAATTAATATTGTCTTGTAGAAAGATGGCTCTCGTTTTTTTATTTGTTTTTTTAATTTCATTACGCCATTTTAAGAATAAAAACATCATTACGATCATTAGTGTCGGCAAAAGCTAAATATAGATAAATACAGGCTATAGCAATAGTAGAGATTTATTTTTAAACATTAAAAATTATTATGCCTCAGTCATTAATTATCTTAAATCTTGAATTTAAAGGTAGACTGAAGCACTTAACAAAGAAGGCATTATAATTACATAGCTAATAATATTTTTAGAGGAGTTATGCTTTCTGCTCTTAAACTATTTAAGTGATTTTTTTTAAATTTAGGTTGGGTAATCTTCAATAACAACTTGATAGTCGCTATAGCAGAATGGGGTTCTGTTCTTATAGGCCGAAAAGTGTTACAAATAGTTCTTTACATTAAGGTTTAGATGATGTACATTGAATAATTATTGATTATTCTTAAAAAACTTCTGTACAAGTAGATGAACATAAATAAAGTCCATTATATATGGATGGGATCATTAATTCCAAGCAAATATATAAGTTCCATTTTTTATTTACTTTCTCAATCTGACCATAATATTTATATATGGACGGATAGAGTTGAAGAAACTAAATTAAAGTTTCTAGATAAGATAGGTGGATATAGTTATTTACAAAGAAATAAAATTACAGATCGATTAGAATTTAAACAAATTTTTGATTTAGAGAGTTGGTGCCAGATTTATCTTATTAAATATTTAACTCCTACACAAAGGAAAACACTTTCTGAAACTTTTTTGTTCGAATATCCAAGTTATTCAGATAAGTATATTAGTAAATATGATTTATCAGTACTTAAGAAGTTGGGTAATTTAGCAACATTGAGTGATATATTAAGATTAGTTATATTGTATAAAGAAGGTGGTATTTATATAGATTGTGATAATACTTTTAGAGGTCAAGATATAAAATATAATATGAAATACTCTAGAAACCCCAGTCAATATAGTGTTTATATAAGTTCTAAAATTAGCTTATACTCATTCGAAAAAGGATATGGAAATAGTGTTGTAGCCTGTAGCTCTGGAGCTTTAGGATGCTTAGAGTTGCTTATGCTATCTTTAGATACTATCTATAAACAAAAGTTTAGTACAGAACTAATAGATAATATCGAACAATATAAAAATATGCTATTTACTGAAAAAAGTTATTTGAAAGATGTTTATGAATATTTTATGTCCAATAGTTATATTCAAAAAGACGCTGATCTAAGAAGATATGGAAAAGATCCAAACGGATATAAGTTACAAGAATTAAGAGATTATGGTGGCGTTAATCCACATACGTACCATTATGGGTATCCATATGCATATTTAGCTATGGAAATAGGACCAGAAGCATTAAAGAAGTTTGAGAATGATAATAGGCATATTCATAAAACGTTTAATGATTTAAATATATGTAGTAAAATTATATGTAATTCAGATCAAGCATGGCTATAGTCTAAAAAAAGGAGGGTTATTTTAAACTCTTTAAAAAAGGTCTAAAGCCTTGTAAATAAAAGGTTTGTAAGTTTAATAATAAGGTTTAGTATATCTAAGTATAGAAAAGCTATTTTTGCTTACAAAATTAAACCTAACATATTTTGGCTTTTAGGAACAGAACCCCTAATTCAAAATCTATCACTAGAAAAGACATATTAGACTTGGTGAATTAAGTTATACTTCATCAAATCCAAACATGTAGTTTTCTGTTTTTTTCTATCCAGATGCTTTAATTTACCTCGCAAAAACCCTATTTTAGAAATAAGTTTTGAATTATCCCAACTATTAGATAAATCTAAACAAATTTGCTCTATATCTTCTAATTTATAATGCTCAAATATCTTTTTTATATCGTTTTTTGTTAGCTCTAACTCATCATCTAGCAAAACATCAATAACGCATTCACTCGCGTTTACCGGTATAAAATCGCTCTTTGTTTGCGTGCTTAAAACCTTTTGTATTAGTTGCTCTTCTTTCTGCTGTTTTTTGCTTATACAAAATTCAATACTTGTTATCTTACGCCCTGTTTTAAGCTCGTTATTGGCTTTTTTAAGCTCTAAGGTATCAGTGTTAGCCTTTTTATATTTTTGGAGCTTGACGCCCTTTATAAGGTTATTTATCTTTTTCTTATCTTATTCTCTACCAATCACAGCCTCTTCATAGAGCTTTTTTGACTCTTCAGTAGCCTTTATGAGCTTTTCTTGATGCAACTTTTTGAATTTTGCTATTAGTGTATCTTTCTGAGTTGATAATTCATTTTTTAGGCTTTCTATCTCATTGATTGCAGTATTGTGTTCTTTTTGAAGATTGCAGAAGTTTGACTCAATAGTCTCCTTTGCTTCTCTATAATAATTTAGTTTTTCTTCTAGTTCTTGAATTCTTGCTTTGTTGAAAATCAATATTTTCTCCTTGGGTTAATCCTGTCAATTCGGATATTTATGTCCGTAGTGACAGAATGTAGGATAAAACCAAGAGCCATTGCACACGGTAAAATAGACTGTAATTTGTTCTTGAAATGTTTTAGTGATGGTTATAAAATCAACTATAACAACTGCTTACCTTCGACATTAGCACGTCACTATCGCAAGATAGGAAGAAGGATCGTCTCAACCACTGATTTTATATCAGACCGTTACAGAACTAGCATGGCTAGACCGTTTCAAACAACAGTGCGAATGTATTGACCGTTTCAAATTACCAACAATGTTGGATTTAGATAATCGTACGTATACGTTTATTGGGTTCTTTGCAAAGAATAATTACTTATGACAAGGTTCAACAGAACTAGATCATAAAACCCTATCTTTTCACAGATAGTCGCAAAGAATTAAAGATTAATGACATATTGTCATATCGCTTCGACCCTCGTAGATTAGTAGCCTTGAGCTATTAACTGGTTGAAACACTTACCAAATAAAGATTAAAAGCGATAAAAAATGAAAGATAAAGCAGCTAAAAACAGAGATTTTAGAAAGACTATTTTATCTGCGTTACAACGCAATAAAGATGGTTCTTTTGCTACTCAAGCAAATAGAAAGTCTATTTTGTTGCAAGCAACTAAAGACCTAAAAAAGGTAGGGTTTAGCAAGGTTACAGCCGAAAACTTCGGTAATAGGGGTTGTTTGCAGAGCCCTCCATTTTTTTGGTTTTTCAAATTTAACGATTCAAAAAGCTCTCTAGCTCTTCAATCAAAACATCAGCTAAACTCTCAAAGTTAATATCATCACTTTTTGATAGAAAT
>NZ_WBSX01000133.1 GCF_009823375.1 Francisella noatunensis subsp. noatunensis
CCTCATGTTTTAATCTACCACAAATAAGTTCCGGAGATATCTTCTTTTTTAACAAAGCTATTATTAGCTTTTTAACTTTACAGGATAGCTTATGATTATTTGAAGTTCTGCGGCTTTGATATAGCTTCTGTGCTATCTCAGCATTATAGTCACTATTTATACTAGTGCGATTAAGTTCCTTTTTTATAGCTGTTTCACTATAGCCAATTTTATTGGCTATTTGAGATGTTTGGTATCCTAATTTAAGTAATTCTTCTATACAATATCTATTTGAAAGAGTTAAGTGCTTTGGCATTTTTTAGTTCCTTATCGTTTATTTTAGTTTCGTCAAAACCTAATAAACTATATTTGGAACTCTCTTTCAACTATTTAAAACTTTCAGAATACAATCTAGCTTTTATAGGAATAGCCACTCTCCATATTATATTATTGGCTCTATGATGTAAATATGTTGTAATAGTTGAAGTAAATATCATTACAAAAAGAGATGTAGCAACTGCTATATGCATAGCATTAGCACTAAAGCTAGGCTCATATACCGATATAAATACCATCATAAGTGGAACTATAGTTAACCCTCCACCAAGACCAAAAAGTCCTGAAAGAATACCAACAATCATCCCTGTGATGATAAAACAAACAGCTAGAAATAACATCTACTCATCCTTTAGAGTATGATTATGTATTTTCATTCTAACATAAAACTAAACTCTTTGTTCTGCGTTAAACTTATCTTTTAGAATAGATAAAGTAGAATCTGTAGCTTGGTTTATAATTATATCATCTAAAGTTTTACCATTATCTTGGAAAAGCATGCTTAAAGCTATGCTCTTTCTTGCATTTTCATCAGACTCATAGATATCAAAAATATTTACTTCTTTTAATATGTTTATATTAAGGTCATTGATAGCTTTGATAATATCTCCAGCAAGTACAGATTTATCAACTAAGAATGATATATCTCTTGATACAGAGGGATATTTAGAAATTTTTTCAAAACTAGGTATTTTCTTATTAACTAAAACATCCAAATTTAATTCAAACACTATAGGAGCCTTAGCTTTAATCTGGAAAGTTTTTAAAACTGATGGATGAATTACACCAATAACACCAATCTTATTACCGCCAGCAAGCACATAAGCTGATTGGCCAGGATGTAGCCAATTAACATCATCACATACTTCAAAGTTTAGATCAGCAATGTCGGCACAAAGCGCCTCAATATCGGCTTTAATATCAAAGAAGTCCACTTTTTTTGTATTAGACCAGTTCGGATTCAGCAATTCTCCATAAACTAAACCTGCAACTCTATCAAATTGAACTCTTTGATTATTCTCTAGTTTGAAACAAGCACCCTTCTCAAATACTCTTATTCTATTTTGTTGACGTGATGTGTTTGCCTTAAATGAATTGATCAATCCAGGTATCAAAGATTGTCTCATTATAGATAAGTCTTGAGAAATTGGATTTCTAATAGCTATACCCTTTTGCTTAAAGAAAAACTCATCAAACTTAGGATCTATAAAGCTATAATTAATAGCTTCATGATAACCTCTATCAACTAATCTAGAGTTTAAAACATCATAAGATTGCTTTGTTTCTGAAATATTTATCTTAGTTGCCGCATACTTAGGCATAGTTTCTGGCAGTTTTGAATAACCATATACACGAGCAACTTCCTCTATTAGATCCTCAGGTATTTCCATATCAAAACGATATGAAGGAGGTAATACTTCTATACAATTACTATCAAAGCTTGTTTCTACATCCATGTGTAATGCTTTAAGAACTTCTGTTACATATTCTATATCAAAATCAGTACCTAATACACGATTTAGTTTTTTGATAGAAAGAGTAATTTTGTTTTGCTTATTTAACTTTTGTAAATCCTCTGCTCCATGGATTGGAGCGACTTCACCACCTGCTATTTCATTTATTAATTTGATAGCTATTTTCATCGCTTTTGTAGCTAGTTGCGGGTCAACTCCACGCTCAAATCTATGTGATGAATCAGTATGTAGATTATATTTACGCGCTTTACCGGCTATTTTTTCTGGTACAAAGAATGCACTTTCTAAGAATATACTAGTAGTGCTATCAGTTATTGATGAATCTAAACCGCCCATTACACCAGCTATAGCTAGAGCTTTTGAATCATCTGCTATTACTAAAGTATCTGATTGTAATTTAACTTCTGTTTCATCTAAAAGTGTCAGTTGTTCATTATTATCTGCATAGCGAACATTTATACTGCCATCTAGCTTATCTAAATCAAAAGCATGCATTGGCTGACCAGTTAGTAACAATACATAATTCGTCACATCTACAAAAAATGAAATACTTCCAATACCACTTCTTCTTAGTTTTTCAACCATCCATAATGGAGTTTGGACATTATTATTTACATTTTTGATAATACAATCATAATATGCATAACACGCATCTGTCGCAGTAATATTAACATCTTTAGTATCTGTAATAGTTACTTTAGGCTCTAGTATTTCCAAATCTTTAAGTTCTGTTTTTGTAAGTGCAGAAACTTCGCGAGCTATACCATATACACTCAAACAATCGGCTCTATTCGGAGTTAGATCAACTTCGATAATATTATCATCTAAATTTAGATACTTATTAATATCAACACCAATTGGAGCATCTGCAGGTAGATCCATTAAGCCATCCGCTTTTTCAGCTAAGCCAAGCTCTTCTTCTGAGCACATCATCCCAAAAGATTCTTGTCCTCTTAGCTTTGATTTTTTGATTTTAAAATCACCTGATAGAACAGCTCCAATTTTTGCAACTGGTGCTTTCATGCCTTTATATATATTACTAGCACCGCAAACTATAGTTAGAAACTCACCTTCTGCTACATCTACAGTACAAATATTGAGCTTATCAGCATCAGGATGTTTATTGATAGTTTTGATCTGACCAACCATAACACCACTGACTTTCTCTGCGACAACTGGTTCAATTGCATCTACTTCTAATCCAGCTAAAGTTAAAGTATCTGCCAAATTTTGGCTATTTTGAGTATCACCTAGATATTCATTTAACCAATTATGTGAAAATTTCATTTATAAACCTCAAATAATAATTAAAACTGTTTCAAAAATCTTAGATCATTCTCAAAGAACATTCTTAAATCATCAATACCGTATCTAAGCATTGATAATCTCTCAACACCCATACCAAAGGCAAATCCTTGGTAATTTTTAGAGTCTATATTCCCAGCTTTTAATACTTTAGGATGCACCATACCACAACCAAGAACCTCTAACCAACCAGTGTGTTTACAAACTCTACAGCCTTTGCCATCGCACATTACACACTCCATATCAGCCTCCGCAGATGGCTCTGTGAATGGGAAATATGATGGTCTAAATCTTACTTTTAGATCCTTTTCAAAGAATGAGTTAAGAAAAGCATGTAACAAACCTTTTAGATCAGCAAATGAAACATCTTTATCTACAAGCAATCCTTCCACCTGATGAAACATAGGTGTATGTGTAATATCTGAATCACAACGATATACTCTACCTGGAGCTATAATCCTAATCGGAGGCTGTTGCTTTTCCATTGTTCTAATCTGAACACCTGATGTATGAGTTCTAAGTACATGAGTATCATCAATATAAAAAGTATCATGCATAGCACGAGCTGGATGATGCGATGGTATATTTAGAGTCTCAAAATTATAATAATCACTTTCAATCTCAGGTCCTACTTCTACTGCAAAACCATTTTGCTTAAAGAAAGCTTCTATACGATTAAGTGTTTTTGTTACAGGATGTAGAGAACCTTGATTTTGCCCTACTCCTTTTAATGTAACATCAATTTTTTCACTTGCTAATTTTTCATTTAGTTCTGCTTCTTCAAATTTTGCTAATTTTTCATTAATAGCATTTTGAAGTGCTTCTTTTGCAATATTAACAGCTTGACCAAGCTTTGGCTTTTCTTCATTAGGTAGTGTAGCTATTAGCCTCATCATACCTGTCAATTCACCTTTTTTACCAAGATATTTTACTCGAATATCATCTAGAGATTTTTTATCACTGACAAGATTTAACTCTTCAAGAGCCTGATCTCTCATTTGATCAACTATTTGCATATTTATCCTTTATTTAAAAACTTGCAGATATTATAGACAAAAAAGATTTTTATTAAAATGTGGTAAAACAAACAATTTAAGAGTTTTAGTTGCTAGATTGTATTCTGAAAGTTTTAAATAGTTGAAAGAGAGTTCCAAATATAGTTTATTAGGTTTTGACGAAACTAAAATAAACGATAAGGAACTAAAAAATGCCAAAGCACTTAACTCTTTCAAATAGATATTGCATAGAAGAATTACTTAAATTAGGATACCAAACATCTCAAATAGCCAATAAAATTGGCTATAGTGAAAGAGCTATAAAAAAGGAACTTAATCGCACTAGTATAAATAGTGACTATAATGCTGAGATAGCACAGAAGCTATATCAAAGCCGCAGAACTTCAAATAATCATAAGCTATCCTGTAAAGTTAAAAAGCTA
>NZ_WBSX01000134.1 GCF_009823375.1 Francisella noatunensis subsp. noatunensis
TAGCTTTTTAACTTTACAGGATAGCTTATGATTATTTGAAGTTCTGCGGCTTTGATATAGCTTCTGTGCTATCTCAGCATTATAGTCACTATTTATACTAGTGCGATTAAGTTCCTTTTTTATAGCTCTTTCACTATAGCCAATTTTATTGGCTATTTGAGATGTTTGGTATCCTAATTTAAGTAATTCTTCTATGCAATATCTATTTGAAAGAGTTAAGTGCTTTGGCATTTTTTAGTTCCTTATCGTTTATTTTAGTTTCGTCAAAACCTAATAAACTATATTTGGAACTCTCTTTCAACTATTTAAAACTTTCAGAATACAATCTAGCTTTTAATAATATTTTGAGATTAAATATTTCAGTGCCTGAAATGATAAATAATTTACATAACATAGCCTATAACATATAATATATGCTGTATAAATTTAGATAACTTTATTAAATAAATAAGACTTAGTGTGTATGATAAATATTAAATTTCCAGATGGATCTATAAGAGAATTTGAAAGTGGTGTTAATTCTTTACAAATAGCAAAATCTATTTCTCCAAGCTTAGCTAAGATAACAGTCGGTGCCTATATCGATAATCAGTTATTTGATGCAAAAGATGTTATAAATTATGATTGTGAGTTAAGACTTATAACTACAAAAGATACAGAAGGTCTAGAAATTTTAAGGCATTCATGTGCTCATCTTTTAGCTAATGCTGTTAAAGAGCTATATCCAAATACTGAAGTAACTATAGGACCTGTTATAGATAACGGATTCTACTATGATTTTTCATTTAAAGAGACTATAGGTGAAGCAGATTTAGCAAACATAGAAAAGAGAATGAAAGAAATTGCTAAAAAAGGGACTTCTATAAGTTACAGAGTTGTGTCTAAAGAAGATGCTATAGCATTCTTTAAAGCGCAAGGAGAAAACTATAAGGTTGATATAATTGAGAGTATTCCAGCAGATCAACAAATTAAGATTTATACTCAGGGTGATTTTAGTGATCTATGTCGTGGTCCTCATGTACCAAGCACAGCAGCTATTCAAGCATTTAAGTTAACGAAGTTAGCCGGAGCGTACTGGAGAGGCGATTCTAACAATGAAATGCTCACAAGAATATATGGTACTTGTTGGGCTACTAAAGAAGACCTAGATCAATATTTGCATATGTTAGAAGAAGCAGAGAAACGTGATCATAGAAAAATTGGCAAAGCTTTAGATCTATTTCACTTTCAAGAAGACTCGCCTGGGATTGCATTCTGGCATGATAATGGTGTGAGAATTTGGCGTGAAGTAGAAGATTATATGAGAGCTTCTAACAAGAAATATGGTTGTGGTGAAATTCGTACTCCATTAATAGCAGATTTTAGCTTATGGGAAAAGTCAGGACATGCCTCAAAGTATGCTGAGAATATGTTTGCGACAAAGTCTGAAAATAGAGATTTTGCAATTCGTCCAATGAATTGTCCAACTTGTGTACAAGTTTATAATACTAAATTACATAGTTATCGAGATCTACCGATTAGAATGGCAGAGTTTGGTATAGTGCATAGAAATGAACCTTCTGGTTCTTTACATGGTTTGATGAGAGTTAGAAGTTTTACACAAGATGATGGACATATATTTTGTGCTCCAGAACAGGTGGAAGAAGAAGTGATTCTAATGGTCAAACAATGTTTTGAAGTATACAAAGATTTTGGTTTTAATGATTTTACTGTCAAAATTGCGCTTAGACCAGAGAATAGAATAGGTAATGATGAGACTTGGGATAAGTCTGAGCAAATGCTTAAAAATGCTCTTGATGCTAATAATGTTGCTTATGAGCTACTACCAGGTGAAGGAGCATTTTATGGACCTAAGATTGAGTTTCATCTAAAAGATGCTATAGGTAGAAGTTGGCAATGTGGCACTATACAGCTAGATTTTTCTATGCCTGATAGATTAGGAGCTACATATATTGATAAGAATGGTAATAAGCAAGTTCCTGTAATGTTACACAGAGCTATTGTAGGATCGCTAGAAAGATTTATTGGTATGCTAATAGAGCATTATGCAGGAAATATGCCACTATGGTTAACTCCAGGGCAAATTGCTGTAATGGGCATTAGTAATCATCAAGATGAGTACTGTCAAAAAGTCTTTAAAACCCTAGAAAAAAATGGTATTCGAGCAAAATTAGACTTGAGAAATGAGAAAATAGGGTTTAAAATACGTGAGCATACTCTTTTGCGTGTGCCTTACCTTGTTATACTTGGTAAAAGTGAGCAGGAGCAAGAGATTGTTACAATAAGAAAACATAATGGTGAAGATCTAGGGCGGATGTCTATAGGTGATTTTTGTGTTTTCTTGAATGAACAAATTGAAGCTAAAAAATAATAATTTCTGTGGAGGAAAAAAGTTATTAAAACAACGGATAAAAAAGCACCTATAAATGAGCAAATTAAAGCTAAAGAGGTGCGCCTAGTTGGTGTTGATGGTCAGCAAATAGGTGTTGTATCTATCAACGAAGCTTTAGCATTGGCTGAAGAGGCTAATGTTGATTTGGTTGAAATGGTAGCAAATGCTAATCCACCAGTCTGTCGTTTGATGGACTACGGTAAATTCTTGTTTGAACAAGGCAAGAAAAAAGCACAAGCGAAAAAAAACCAAAAACAGACACAGATCAAAGAGATTAAACTTAGACCTGTGACTGATGTAGGGGATTACCAGGTAAAACTACGCAACCTGATAAAATTCCTTGAAAAAGGCGATAAAGTAAAAGTCACACTAAGATTCAGAGGCAGAGAAATGTCACATAATGAGTTAGGTATGCAAATGCTTCAGCGTATGGCAACTGATGCGGCTGAATACGGTGTGGTGGAACACCAACCTAAAATGGAAGGTCGTCAAATGATTATGGTTTTAGGACCAAAGAAAAAGTAGTAAATCAAAACAATAACAACAAATACAATGCGGAGTATTTAAAAATGCCTAAGTTAAAAACTAAGAGTGGTGCTGCTAAGCGCTTTAAAAAGACTGGTAAAGGTGGTTTCAAGCACCGTTGTGCAAATCGTGCTCATATCAATACTAAAATGACAACTAAGAGAAAGCGTCATTTAAGAGGTATGAATCAAGTAGCTAAAGTTGATACTGCTAGTTTAGTTCAACAAATGCCTTACGCATAAGTTTGTTTATCAATTTTTAAAGTGGAGACTAAATCATGTCAAGAGTAAAAAGAGGCGTAACAGCACGCGCACGTCATAAGAAGGTTTTAAAACAAGCTAAAGGTTACTATGGTGCTCGTTCAAGAGTATATAGAGTCGCTAAACAAGCTGTAATTAAAGCGGGTCAATATGCTTATAGAGACCGTAAAGTTAAGAAAAGAACATTCAGATCACTTTGGATTGTTCGTATCAATGCTGCTGCTAGACAACACGATATTAGCTATAGCCAATTAATCAACGGTTTAAATAAAGCTGGTGTTGAGTTAGACAGAAAAGCATTAGCTGAGCTTGCTGTGTATAACAAAGATGCATTTACTGCAGTAGTTGAAAAAGCTAAAGCTGCTTTAGCTTAATTGAGTATTCTAATCAAATTTTTTCTTTATAAAATCTTGTGAAATTTATAAATCCCTTACTTGCTAAAAGGCTTTTTTTAGTCTTTTTTTTAAGTCTAGGGATTTTTGTATTTTTAATTTTTAACGGTTATAAATATCTAGATATAGATATAGATAAGATTAATTCAGCGTACTATGATGCTAGTTCTTATATAGATGGCCATATAGTACTTGCGTCTTTAAGTTATGCTTGTATATATATTTTAACAGTGTTCTTTTCTGTTTCAATCAAACCATTTTTAAAAATACTTGCTGGACTTTTGTTTGGGTTAATATTAGGCTTTTTTATTTGTTTATTCTCAGCTACATTAGGAGCGATGTTGGCTTTTTTAATTATTAAATAGCTAGATTGTATTCTCAATGTTTATAGAGATACCAAAATGTACTTCATTAGGTGTCAAGTAATTTAAACATTTCTTAGGTCTATTATTCAAGTCTATCTGTAACTTTCTAATGTATTGATGAGATATATTGTTAAAGTTAGTACCTTTAGGTATAAATTGTCTGATATACCTATTCATGTTTTCATTAGTACCTCTTTGCCAAGGACTGTATGGATCAGCAAAGAATACTTTGATGCCAGTCTTGCTAGTTAGCTTCTTATGTTTAGCAAACTCTTTACCATTATCAAATGTAGCTGTTAATATTTTATGACCATTAGATACTTTGTACAATATTCTATTGATTGAATTAGCTGTTCTATCTATAGACTTGGCTAAAATAGTAAATCTGCTAGCTCTATCGACCATTGTTACAATAGCACTTTTATGGTCTTTACCAACAATAGTGTCACCTTCAAAGTGATAAAGATTTTTTCTATTAGCACTGCTAGGTCTTTCAGAAATACTCGCTCTATCCTTTATCTTAACTTGTTTAGAGTCACCTTCTTTTTTGTATTTATATTG
>NZ_WBSX01000135.1 GCF_009823375.1 Francisella noatunensis subsp. noatunensis
CCTCATGTTTTAATCTACCACAAATAAGTTCCGGAGATATCTTCTTTTTTAACAAAGCTATTATTAGCTTTTTAACTTTACAGGATAGCTTATGATTATTTGAAGTTCTGCGGCTTTGATATAGCTTCTGTGCTATCTCAGCATTATAGTCACTATTTATACTAGTGCGATTAAGTTCCTTTTTTATAGCTCTTTCACTATAGCCAATTTTATTGGCTATTTGAGATGTTTGGTATCCTAATTTAAGTAATTCTTCTATACAATATCTATTTGAAAGAGTTAAGTGCTTTGGCATTTTTTAGTTCCTTATCGTTTATTTTAGTTTCGTCAAAACCTAATAAACTATATTTGGAACTCTCTTTCAACTATTTAAAACTTTCAGAATACAATCTAGCTTTTTATTCAGAAAATGGTAGAAATAAAGTGATTTATGAGTAGCTATGCTAATGCTTGCTTCTTCTCTAAAGTTTTAGCATATAACTCTTGATACTTAGCTAACTTTTCTTGCTCTGCAACAACTACAGCCTCTGGAGCATTTGAGACAAATCTTTCATTAGAAAGTTTCTTCTGTACCCTATCAACTTCGCCTTTTAGCTTGTCTAGCTCTTTATCTAATCTTGCTTTCTCAGCTTCGATATCAACCAAACCTGCTAACGGAATATTTAACTCAAGCCCTTCGACAATCTGTGATAAAGATGTTGGTGGATTATCATTAAACTCAATATTATTTACTCTTGCTAGAGCTTTTATAAAGCCTTCTGTTTGAGCAAGGTATTCTTTGTCTATCTCAGCAACATCTTTGACTATTAGAGAAATCTCTAAAGATGGCTTAATACCTACTTCACTACGCATATTACGTAGAGTTGTAACAACATTTTGCAGCCATACAATAGCTTTCTCAGCTTCTGGAGCTTCTAAATCTTGAGTAGCTACAGGATAAGATACATCCATAATTGTATCTTTAGCGTCATTTAAATGTGCTTTTAACTGCTGATAAATACTCTCTGTGATAAATGGTATAAGCGGATGCGCTAAAGCTAAGATATTTTCCAAAACTTTAGTCAGTGTATATTTAACACCATTTTTTTGTTGCTCTGATAGTGAATCATCTTTTAAAGTAACTTTTGCGAACTCAACATACCAGTCACAATAGTTACTCCAGACAAGATCATAAATAGTGTTTGCTACTAAATCAAAACGATAATTTGTAAGATGTCTATGTACATCAGCAGTAGCAGTGTTTAACACACTCCAAATCCACTTATCAGCCACACCTAACTCATAGTTACCACAAACTTTATAATCATCAAGGTTCATCATCACAAATCTTGAAGCATTCCAAAGCTTGTTACAGAAGTTACGATAGCCTTCTACCCTAGCAGTATCGAAACTGATATCACGCGATGTAGAAGCTAATGCCGCATAAGTAAATCTTACTGCATCAGCACCATACGCGCTAATACCTTCAGGAAATTCTTTCTTAGTTGCCTTTTCAATTTTAGCTTTCATCTGTGGCTGCATTAGACCAGTAGTTCTCTTTTTAAGAAGCTCATCTAATGATATACCATCAATCAAATCTACAGGATCTAAAACATTACCTTTAGATTTTGACATTTTCTGCCCTTCGCTATCGCGAATAAGCCCCGTGATATAGATATCTCTAAATGGCACATCATTCATAAAATACATGCCAAACATCATCATTCTAGCTACCCAGAAGAAGATAATATCAAAACCTGTTACAAGTACGCTTGTTGGATAATATTTTGCTAACTCAGGAGTTTGCTCAGGCCAGCCTAATGTACTAAATGGCCACAATGCAGATGAGAACCACGTATCAAAGACATCTTCATCTTGTTTGATAGTGATATCATCAGCTAGATTATATTTAGCTCTAACATCTGCTTCATCTTCACCAACATAAGCATTACCTACTTCATCATACCACGCAGGTATTCTATGACCCCACCAAAGTTGGCGAGATACACACCAGTCTTGAATATCTCTCATCCAAGAAAAATATGTATTTTTCCAGTTATCAGGTACAAATCTCACCGTACCATTTTCTACAGCTTCTATTGCTGGCTTTGCAAGTACATCAGCTTTGACAAACCATTGCTTAGTTAAATATGGCTCAAGAATTTCTCCAGTTCTATCTCCAGTCGGCACTTTAAGAGCATGTGGCTCTATTTTATCTAAAAGACCTAAAGCCTCCATATCAGCAACTATTTGCTTACGTGCTTCAAATCTATCTAACCCTTGATACTTTGATGGTACATTAGAATTTAATGCTGCATCATCAGTTAAAATGTTTAGCATTGGCAAATCATGTCTTTTACCCATTTCATAGTCATTAAAATCATGAGCAGGAGTAATCTTGACACAACCTGTTCCAAAGTCTTTTTCGACATAATCATCAGCGATAATTGGAATCTGTCTATCTGTAAGTGGTAGATTTATCATCTTACCTACTAGGTGAGCATATCTTTCATCTTCTGGATGAACTGCAACAGCCATATCACCAAGCATTGTCTCTGGACGAGTTGTTGCAATTATAATCTTCTCATCACTATCAGCTACTGGATATACAAAATGCCAAAGTGAGCCTTGCCTATCTACTTGAGCAACTTCAAGATCTGAAACAGCTGTTTTTAACTTAGGATCCCAGTTTACTAATCTCTCGCCACGATATGCTAAACCATCTTCATATAATTTGATAAAGCATTTTTTAACTGCATCATATAAGCCATCATCCATTGTAAATCTCTCACGATCCCAATCTGGAGAAGCGCCAATTCTACGCATCTGTGATGTGATAGTGCCACCTGATAACTCTTTCCATTCCCAAATTTTGCTTACAAAATTCTCACGTCCTAAATCATGTCTTGAGATACTTTGAGCATTTAACTGTCTCTCTACAACCATTTGTGTAGCAATACCCGCATGATCGGTACCAGGTTGCCAAAGCGTATCTTTGCCAGACATACGATTATAGCGGATTAAAATATCCATCAATGACATCTGGAAACCATGTCCCATATGCAAAGTACCTGTTACATTTGGTGGTGGTAGCATGATTGTATAAGTATCTTTTGAGTCAGTATTACCACATGCAAACTTACCTGAAGCTTCCCAATTTTGATAATTAGACTGTTCTATTTCTTTTGGATTATAGTTTTTATTCATTTCTTGAGTCATTTATAATGCCTAAATATATAAGTTTATAGAAAAAATTAATGCTGATAATTTTAACAAAGTTCTTTAGAAAGTACTATTAGTCACTAGTTAAATAATACTAAGGTTTATCATCAATAAGCTAGCTATGTTCAATAACAACACTAACTCTCTTTAGTAGTAGTTATTTCTAAATTTGAGTTCTTATAGTAAACATACTTCTTACGCGAAGCCTGCAAAGCTCTATCTTCCTGATAAACAAACTCTTTTAACTCGTTGATTTTAACTCGTTGAGGATCAACTGCTACTTCCATGATATTAATCAAAATATCATAACCTGAAGTGATAAATAAATTATCTGTAATAAGAATCGGAATATTTTTATATTGATTATATTCTCTAGCAGTTATAGCACAATGATGCGGTATAAAAGAATCTTGACCATCTTGCCACAAATCATTATCAAGCTGTTTTGCAATGCCTGTAGGAGCAAGAACTGCTATTGTTTTGCGCTCGCTATACTCTTTGATAATTGTAGCAATCAACACTTCTAGCATTTGGTTAATATCTGGCGTTTGTAAAACTCTAAACTCTACTTTCATCACAAATATCACCACTCCAAAAATTACAATTTAGCTATCTACCAAAATACACAACCATAATAATACAAATAGAATCTATAGACAAATGACTAGATACTATTTATCTACTGAGTCTGACTTTATAAAGACTCCTGAAGTATAGCTATTAGTCCTAAAATCGTCATAACTAGTATACGAAGAAAGCTCCACTTTATCAGCTGATTCTAGTCTTAGTACATAATATGCTAGATTGTATTCTGAAAGTTTTAAATAGTTGAAAGAGAGTTCCAAATATAGTTTATTAGGTTTTGACGAAACTAAAATAAACGATAAGGAACTAAAAAATGCCAAAGCACTTAACTCTTTCAAATAGATATTGTATAGAAGAATTACTTAAATTAGGATACCAAACATCTCAAATAGCCAATAAAATTGGCTATAGTGAAAGAGCTATAAAAAAGGAACTTAATCGCACTAGTATAAATAGTGACTATAATGCTGAGATAGCACAGAAGCTATATCAAAGCCGCAGAACTTCAAATAATCATAAGCTATCCTGTAAAGTTAAAAAGCTAATAATAGCTTTGTTAAAAAAGAAGATATCTCCGGAACTTATTTGTGGTAGATTAAAACATGAGG
>NZ_WBSX01000136.1 GCF_009823375.1 Francisella noatunensis subsp. noatunensis
CCTCATGTTTTAATCTACCACAAATAAGTTCCGGAGATATCTTCTTTTTTAACAAAGCTATTATTAGCTTTTTAACTTTACAGGATAGCTTATGATTATTTGAAGTTCTGCGGCTTTGATATAGCTTCTGTGCTATCTCAGCATTATAGTCACTATTTATACTAGTGCGATTAAGTTCCTTTTTTATAGCTCTTTCACTATAGCCAATTTTATTGGCTATTTGAGATGTTTGGTATCCTAATTTAAGTAATTCTTCTATACAATATCTATTTGAAAGAGTTAAGTGCTTTGGCATTTTTTAGTTCCTTATCGTTTATTTTAGTTTCGTCAAAACCTAATAAACTATATTTGGAACTCTCTTTCAACTATTTAAAACTTTCAGAATACAATCTAGCTTTTATAAAATTAACTACCAATCTTAGCTAGACGCTTGCCAGCTCTTAGATTATTTTCAATCTCTTCCAATGAAACATCTTTTGTCTCTGGTACAAAAAACTTAACAAATAGTAAGCAAACTATACAAGATATCGCAAATCCAAAGAACGTACTATCAGGATGGAACGTTAACCAAGTTAGTGCAAAATTACCAATAATAGCATTACAAATCCAGTTACTCATAGTTGAAGCCGTTACACCAAAGTCTCTACCCTCAATAGGTTGAATCTCAGAACATAAAATCCAAATCACAGGCCCCATAGATATCGCAAAACCAAAAATAAATAATAGACAAAAAATTAACGCAGTCCATTGTAGTGTCTGAGATAAAACCATTGGCTGACCATATGCAAACCCTACTACTAGGCATGATGTAATAAGTAGACTTAAACCAAAGTATAGAATAGGCTTACGTCCAAACTTATCAACGTACTTAATCGCTAAGAATGTAGTCAACATATTAAGTAAACCAATTACTATTGTAGATGTTGAAGGATTAGTAAATCCTGCTAACTTAAAAATATCAGTTGAATAATACATAAAAGCATTCATACCTGTAAATTGTTGAAATGCTTGCAGAGCAATACCTAGTAATACTACTTTTATAAAAAACTTTTGCTTTAGTAGAGAAAAAATACTAACACCTGTATGAGTTGTTTGTCTAATTTCCTCATGCTCTTCTAAAGCTTCTGCTTCACTTGATCTTATCTTCTTCAGAACTAACGCAGCTTCTTCATTATTACCTTTTAATACTAACCATCTAGGGCTTCTTGGTAACGTCAAACACCCAAAAAACATTATCACAGATGGAACTGCCAATACTGCTAACATTATTCTCCATGAACCAGTACTTTCTAATGCAGAGTTTGTTAAAAAAACCAAAAATAAACCAATAGTAATCATTAACTGATATAAAGCTATAAGTGCTCCCCTAAACTCTTTAGGTGCTATCTCAGATAGATATAATGGAGCTATAAATGAAGCTATACCTACGGCTATGCCCAAGATAAACCTTGATGAAATAAATATTTCATAATTAGGTGCTAAAATACCCACAATTGTAAATATAGAAAATATAGCTGCTGCAATTAACAAAACTTTTCTACGACCATAATGCTTTGATAAAAAGCCACTACACAACGCTCCACATGCAGCACCCAATAATAACACACTAGATACATGTCCACTTTCAGCCATACTTAAATCAAATGTTTGGGATATGAAATGTAATGAACCATTTACATAGCCAATATCCATACCAAAAAGTAAACCAGCAAGTGCTGCTATTATAGCCACACGAATGACTACAGAATTTATTTTTTCACTCTGCATACAAACTTCCTACATTAATTTTTACTAAATACTCCAATTACTTATGATATACTATACTCAAAATAAAAAACAACATTTTTTTAATTATAAATGAAGATTTCAGCTACAATATCACAACTAAAATCCTCCCACCGTCGTAAAAATATTTTGACTAACGAATGGGTATTAGTATCACCTCACAGATTAAATAGACCTTGGCAAGGTCAATCAGAAGAAACACAAAAAAATACATTACCTGAGTATGATGATAAGTGCTATCTTTGTCCAACTAATACTCGAGCAAATGGAGAAATAAATCCTGACTTCAAAGAAACTTTTGTATTTGAAAATGATTTCTCAGCACTTTCTAAAGAAAAAATAGACCCTAAACTTGAGATAAATGATGATTTATTCCAATTAAGTGGTGCTACAGGTATTACTAAGGTTGTTTGTTTTTCTGCTAAACATAATCTGACAATGGCGTCAATGCAAGAAGAAGATATAACTAAAGTTGTAGATTTATGGGCGACTGAAGTCAATGAACTCAGCAAAAAATATCAGTGGATACAAGTTTTTGAAAATAAAGGTTCAATTATGGGTTGCTCAAATCCTCATCCTCATGGACAAATTTGGGCTTGTGATTTCTTACCTACAGAAGCTCAAAAAGAGTATAAGTCGCAACAACAATATTTTGAGAAAAACAAATCTAGTATACTGATAGATTATGCAAATAGAGAAATAAAGGAAAAAGATCGAATTGTTTATCAAAATGATGACTGGTTAATTGTTGTACCATTTTGGGCAACATGGCCATATGAGACATTGTTGTTGCCAAAATTTAAATGTCCTCATATTAATCATCTGGATAATTTGCAAAGAAAATCACTTGCTAATGCTCTAAAAGTACTATTAGTAAAATATGACAAGCTGTTTGATATTTCCTTCCCATATTCGATGGGTTGGCATGGTTCAATAAATGCTACAGAGTCTGATTACTGGCAGCTTCATGCACATTTCTATCCGCCATTATTGCGTTCAGCAACAGTTAAAAAATTTATGGTTGGTTTTGAAATGCTTGGAGAATCACAAAGGGATATCACTCCAGAGCTAGCAGCACAAGTTTTAAGAGAGCTATAATTATGATGGACTATATCAAAGATAATTTAATCAATCGTTTCGTTAAACTTTATGGTAAAAACCCCCAAGTTTTTTTCTCGCCTGGCAGAGTAAATTTAATTGGAGAACATACTGATTATAATAATGGTTATGTAATGCCATTTGCTATCAACAAAGGTACTTTTATATCTATCGCAACAAGAAGTGATGATACTGTAAATGTCTATAGTGAAAATCTTGATGACTCAACTTCTTTTAATATCAGTGAAGTACAGCAAGAAGTATCAAATACATGGCAAAACTATATAAAAGGCGCTATAAATATAATTAAACTAGATTTCTATAATGATATAAAAGGAGCAGATATTTATATTTTTAGTGATTTACCTTTTGGGGCTGGTCTTTCATCATCTGCTTCGTTAAATACTGCGTTAGCTTATGCTTATAATGAGATTTATGAACTAAACATTTCTAAACTTGAGCTTGCAAAAATTGCTCAAAAAGTTGAGCATGAATATATTGGTACAAAGTGTGGAATTATGGATCAGATGGCTTGTTTATTTTCAAAACAAAATGCTGCAACAATGATTGATTGTAATGATAATCATTGTGACAACATACCTTTTGAGCTTGATAACCTATCGGTGCTAATTTGTGATACAAATATTAAACACAATCTAGCGGATTCTGCTTATAATAAACGCCGTCAAGTCTGTGAAGATATAGCTAAATTTAATAATATAAAATCCTTACGCGAGCTAAATATAGAAAAATTAAAGCATACTAAAGCTAATTTTAACGAGGCAGACTATAAACTGGCATTACATGTCTACACAGAGAGTCAAAGAGTGGTAGATGCTACTAGTGCAATGACAACTAAAGATTGGAGTAATTTAGGTAAACTAATGTACCAATCTCACAACTCTTTAAAAAATGATTATAAAGTTAGTTGTAATGAGCTTGATTACTTAGTCGAGCTATCTCAAAGTTTTGCTGGAGTTTATGGAGCTAGAATGACCGGTGGAGGTTTTGGAGGCTCAACCATACACCTCCTGCCGACCAAACTTTTGAAGGATTACACAAAATACTTAGAAAAAAACTATTTTGAAAAATTTAATATAAAGCCTACTTTTTATATTTCAAAAGCTTGTAAAGGGACACACAAAATCTCCGATAAATAATATTTAAGAAAACAATTTAATACCAACTAAGTATTGCTAGATTGTATTCTCAATGTTTATAGATATACCAAAATGTACTTCATTAGGTGTCAAGTAATTTAAACATTTCTTAGGTCTATTATTCAAGTCTATCTGTAACTTTCTAATGTATTGATGAGATATATTGTTAAAGTTAGTACCTTTAGGTATAAATTGTCTGATATACCTATTCATGTTTTCATTAGTACCTCTTTGCCAAGGACTGTATGGATCAGCAAAGAATACTTTGATGCCAGTCTCGCTAGTTAGCTTCTTATGTTTAGCAAACTCTTTA
>NZ_WBSX01000137.1 GCF_009823375.1 Francisella noatunensis subsp. noatunensis
CAATATAAATACAAAAAAGAAGGTGACTCTAAACAAGTTAAGATAAAGGATAGAGCGAGTATTTCTGAAAGACCTAGCAGTGCTAATAGAAAAAATCTTTATCACTTTGAAGGTGACACTATTGTTGGTAAAGACCATAAAAGTGCTATTGTAACAATGGTCGATAGAGCTAGCAGATTTACTATTTTAGCCAAGTCTATAGATAGAACAGCTAATTCAATCAATAGAATATTGTACAAAGTATCTAATGGTCATAAAATATTAACAGCTACATTTGATAATGGTAAAGAGTTTGCTAAACATAAGAAGCTAACTAGCAAGACTGGCATCAAAGTATTCTTTGCTGATCCATACAGTCCTTGGCAAAGAGGTACTAATGAAAACATGAATAGGTATATCAGACAATTTATACCTAAAGGTACTAACTTTAACAATATATCTCATCAATACATTAGAAAGTTACAGATAGACTTGAATAATAGACCTAAGAAATGTTTAAATTACTTGACACCTAATGAAGTACATTTTGGTATCTCTATAAACATTGAGAATACAATCTAGCAATTAAATACTAATATTAAAGTTTATAATTATATAACTAATGAAGAGCTAGCAAGTCTCTATAAAACTGCTAGTTTATTCGTTTATCCTTCATTGTATGAAGGTTTTGGTTTACCGATTCTAGAAGCTATGAGTTATGGAGTTCCTGTTATATGTTCAAAAACATCATCTATGCCGGAAGTGCTAGGGGATGCTGGTATTCTTATAGATCCTCAAGATTATTATAGTATTGCAGAAGAAATCCAAAAAGTTTTAGATAATGATGATTTACAAAGTCAAATGTATATGAACTCATTAAGGAGATCTAAATATTTTTCTTGGGATAAAGCAGCAGCAGAGATGTATGATATATTAGTTTCTGAGATGTTATAATATCAGTAATTTTAGTCTAAAAAAAAGCAATAATGAAAACCTACATATTTGACTTGGATAATACTCTTTACTCTTACAGAAATGGTCTATTTGATAGCCAAATGGCGAGAATGAGTGATTATATCAAACTAAAACTAAATATCTCAGATACCGACAAAGCTAATATAATTCGTGATGAACTATATTATGAGTTTGGATCTACTATGCTTGGCATGATGCGTTATCATAATATCGAACCTAAAGAATTTCTTGATTATATTGATAATATTGAGATTAGTCATTTCAAGCCAAATGAGAAGCTAAATAAATGTATTAATGATTTGAGAAAAAATAATCGTACTTATATTTTTACTAATGCTTCTAGTTTTCATACCTATAGGGTTTTAAAACAGTTAGGTTTAGATGATAGTTTTGACGGAATTTTGACTATTGAAGATACAGGATTAATCTCTAAGCCAAAGACTAAATATTTTGAGATAGGTAGAGAGAGGTTTGATATTGATTTTACCAATGCAATTTTCTTTGAAGATTCATCACACAATTTAGTACCAGCCAAGCATTTAGGTATGCAAACAGTATTAGTCCATGCAGATGATCATAAATCGGAGGATAATTTTTATGATAATCAAGAGATTGATTATTATGTTGCCGATGTTGAGTCATTTTTTGAGAGTGATTATTTAGCTAGGAGGTAATAATAAATAATTTTGTTATTATTGTTTTCAGCTTATAATTGTGCTGTCACACCCGCGCAGGTGGGTATCTTTAGGCTGGTGGTTATGATTTATGAGATTCCCATTTTCATGGGAATGACGTAGTGAAATGGAAGGAGGCGAAGAATAGCTTCAAAATTAAGTTACCAAGGTGTAACTGTAATTTTTTTATCCAACCCACAATTCATTTTTGACTTTATTCTTTCAAGGCTTTCAGATGTTTGTAGACCAGATTTTGCATCAGAGTGCTGTATCACATGGCTAGAATTAATTAGAGCGTACTTGATAGCTTCTTCTATAGGTTTACCTTTGTAAATATTTGCACAGAATGTTGAGCTAAATGAGTCACCTGCACCAAGAGTGTTGACAACGTTATTAATTCTCAAAGATTCACTATGATATATTTTATCTTTAGATGCAGCATATACACCATTAGCACCATCTGTTACTACAATTATTCTTACACCCAAATCTAAACAGATTCTAAAGAAATCCTTCAATCTGAAAGTGGCGTTTAGGAAATCACTTTTACCTTCATCAAGAGGGGTTTCAAGTCTATCTTTAGATTCTACAATATCTTTATCATCAGAGGATAATAGCGACAACATTAGCTTTTGAGCTTCTTGAAAATTTAACACAAGAATATCTATGCCAAACATTGAATCTTTGATAAAACTTTCTCCAACGCTAAGTTGGCTAGAACCTGGATTGATAGCCACTTTTGTGTTGTTATCAGCTGCTAATTTAACTATTTCAGGTAATCTAGCAGCAGAAGATTTGCTCAAAGATGTAATATAAATAAAGTCACTCTCTATAATTGCTTTAGAAGGCAAATCATCTTGCAGGATATCTTTGTTTGCACCTCTGTATGCAAAAATTGTTCTATCCCCACTTAGTGTCGGTACTACGTAAGATGTAGCTGTGCCATATTTATCAGAGTAGCGAATATTAGAGATATCAATTCCAAGGTCTTTAAGCTCATTGCTTATCTGTTCACCAGCTATATCTTTACCAATTTTGCCAAAAAAACTAACGTCAATGTCCTGTTTTTTGAAAGAAACAGCAGCATTAGTTGCACCACCACCTGAAAAAGATTTTTGTTCAGTTACTTCAATTTTTGCACCTTCTTCAAGTAGCATAAAAGATTGAGTGGTATCTTTCTTTTGCATATTCATAGTAAACATTTCTTCATATTCTATGATAGTGTCAAGAGTCGCCCCACCAATTGTAAGTGCTTTGATATTTTTCATCTTAAGATAGTCAATTTAAGTAATAATATTTATGCCATAGCATATCATCAATTGCTATAAGGGTAAATAATATTAACTGCATATCAATTTATATGCTAAAAATAAACCCTTTTTATAGAAATGTTTCTAATTAATTAGTATTATTTCAACAAAATATTATTGCTAATATTATTTACTATATATAATTAATTTTTTATAAAGGGGATTTCTAAGATGCCTTCTAAACCAGTGAAAAAAGATCACCGTGGTTATATTATGCCAATTGGTGGTGGCGAAGATAAGTTTGCAAGCCCTACGGTATTAGAAAAATTTGTTGAACTTTCAGGTGGAAGCGAAGC
Organism: Francisella noatunensis subsp. noatunensis; assembly: GCF_009823375.1. Taxonomy (GTDB): domain Bacteria; phylum Pseudomonadota; class Gammaproteobacteria; order Francisellales; family Francisellaceae; genus Francisella; species Francisella noatunensis. Next base: position 3,235 of record NZ_WBSX01000137.1, read on the forward strand.
AAAAATAGCTGTTATTCCAACAGCTTCAAAACTTTCAGATACAGGTGATATCTATGTTGATATTTTCTCTAAAATGGGAGTTAAAGATGTCTATAATCTAAAGATAGAAACTCGTTTAGATGCGACTACTAACAAAGATTATCAGGATCTACTCGCACAAAGTACAGGTATTTTTATGACAGGAGGTAATCAGCTTTTACTTTCTACTACTCTTGGAGGCACTCCGATAGCGCAACTTATTCGCAGATTGAATGCAAAAGGTATTAATGTTGCAGGTACATCAGCAGGAGCTGCTTTTATCTCTGGCTTTATGATTGCAGGTGGTCAAGCAGGTCTTATGCCTAGATGTAATATGGTTAACCTTGCTCCTGGGCTGGGTTTAACTAACAAACTACTAGTAGATCAGCATTTCTCTCAAAGAGATAGACTTGGTAGACTTTTAGCAGCGTTATCGTACAACCCTTATATGGTCGGTGTTGGTATTGATGAGGATACATCAGCATTACTAAATTCTGAGAATGTGATAGAGGTTGTTGGCTCAGGTATGGTAACCATTATAGACTTCTCTCACCTTAAGCATTCATCGTTACATAATGCTCGTAATAATGCTCCTATTAGTTTGATCGATATTCGTATGCATATGCTTTTGGAAGGTCAGAAATTTGATCTTAATACTTGTCTAGTAGAGTTCTAATATTTTTCTTTATTTGCTAGATTGTATTCTGAAAGTTTTAAATAGTTGAAAGAGAGTTCCAAATATAGTTTATTAGGTTTTGACGAAACTAAAATAAACGATAAGGAACTAAAAAATGCCAAAGCACTTAACTCTTTCAAATAGATATTGTATAGAAGAATTACTTAAATTAGGATACCAAACATCTCAAATAGCCAATAAAATTGGCTATAGTGAAAGAGCTATAAAAAAGGAACTTAATCGCACTAGTATAAATAGTGACTATAATGCTGAGATAGCACAGAAGCTATATCAAAGCCGCAGAACTTCAAATAATCATAAGCTATCCTGTAAAGTTAAAAAGCTAATAATAGCTTTGTTAAAAAAGAAGATATCTCCGGAACTTATTTGTGGTAGATTAAAACATGAGG
>NZ_WBSX01000138.1 GCF_009823375.1 Francisella noatunensis subsp. noatunensis
CAATATAAATACAAAAAAGAAGGTGACTCTAAACAAGTTAAGATAAAGGATAGAGCGAGTATTTCTGAAAGACCTAGCAGTGCTAATAGAAAAAATCTTTATCACTTTGAAGGTGACACTATTGTTGGTAAAGACCATAAAAGTGCTATTGTAACAATGGTCGATAGAGCTAGCAGATTTACTATTTTAGCCAAGTCTATAGATAGAACAGCTAATTCAATCAATAGAATATTGTACAAAGTATCTAATGGTCATAAAATATTAACAGCTACATTTGATAATGGTAAAGAGTTTGCTAAACATAAGAAGCTAACTAGCAAGACTGGCATCAAAGTATTCTTTGCTGATCCATACAGTCCTTGGCAAAGAGGTACTAATGAAAACATGAATAGGTATATCAGACAATTTATACCTAAAGGTACTAACTTTAACAATATATCTCATCAATACATTAGAAAGTTACAGATAGACTTGAATAATAGACCTAAGAAATGTTTAAATTACTTGACACCTAATGAAGTACATTTTGGTATCTCTATAAACATTGAGAATACAATCTAGCTTTTAAATTCAAAAATTTATAAATAAACCATATACTTTATTTGTAAATTTAATATCTTTGGGATACTTCTATGACAACATATAACGAACTAATATTTAATAGCGTTTCTAATCTTGTTATCTCAGTAATTATTGTCATTATAGCTATCTTGTCATTTCACATACTGAAAAAAAGAAAAACAACGATAAAACAAATTAATAAGTTAAAATCTCGAATAATATATATCAGCATAATAATCTTCTTTTTAATAAAAATAAAAATATGGCTTGGTGGAATTACTAACTTATTTACAATGTTGAGCTTAGTAGCTGCCGGTTTAATAATAGTAAATAAAGAAACTGTCATGAATCTTGTTGGCTGGATCATAATTAATTGGAGAAGCTTATTTTCTGAAGGAGATTATATCCAGATTCAAGGACAACATGGTTATATTACAGAAGTAAAGTTATTTTATTTTAGAATGTATGAAACAACTGAACATGGAGATAAAAAGACAACTGGAAAGCTTCTAAAATTCCCAAACTCAATAGTTATCACTAGCATTATCTCGACATTTACTAGCGATGAAAATATTATGTTACATAAAGTTCCTTTCCTGCTAAATACAGAACAAAATGTGCTAAAAATAAGAGATAATTTAGACTCTAAAATTAAAAAAATAATTGCAAATAAATACTCATTCGATGAAGACTTCTCAAAAAGTAGTACTCTTAGTAAGAATAAACTCAAACAATGTGGAATATATAATTTTGCCCCAAATGTTGAGATAAAAACTGTAGCAGACAAAGAAAATATCGTAAATTTACAGGCTTATTTTTATTGTTGTATAGATGATAAAAAAGAAATAGAACAGCAATATATTCAAGAGCTAATCAAAGAAGTTAAAGCTAAGCTTTCTTCCTAATAAACTTTTTGATATATAAATTAATAGTACTAATCCATAATGGACTAAACAATAATGACAATGATATCAATGTTATACAATATTGATACATAGTATCTGATAGAATTCCTGAAACACATCCCATAGAAATCAATACAAAACTGAATTCTCCAATTTGAGATAACATTGCTCCACCTATCAATGCTTCATCAGTTCTTTGACGTAATGCCTTAAAAATAAGTGCATTTATTGTCGTATTTAAGACATAGGTTAATAGTAACAATGAGATGAATAAAGATATATGATTCCAAAATAGATTAAGATCAATCAACATACCTATAGAAATAAAAAAGAGCGCCATAAAAATTGTTTTGACAGTAGAAAGGCTGTGGCCAACCCACTCTGTTTCTTCGACAGTAGATACAATCATTCCTCCAATAAAGGCCCCTAATGCTGAAGATAGCTCTAAAGACTCAGTTAGCTCAGCCATACCAAAACAGATAACTAAAGCGGCAAAAACTCTCATTTCCTCATCTTTGCCTAATACAGATATAAATGGTATTTTTATATTTTTCTTTACGGCCATAATAGCAGCAATTGATATAACTAAAATACCTCCTACAACCTGTATCAATATCTGACTAACTGATGGCTCTTCTCCACCGATAATTCTTATAATAATAAGCATTGGTACTACTGCTAAATCTTGAATTAAAAGTACACCAAGTACATTTTGACCTAAACGTGTCTTCATACTGCCATTATCATTCAATAATTTAAGTACAACCGCTGTACTACTTAGACTAATCACAGCACCAAATAGCAATATCTTAGCTAGACTCCAATCTAAAACATAACCAATGATAGATACAATAAAGCTAGTTACTAGCATCTGTAGCATTGTACCTATAGTAGGAACCTTCCAGTTTTCAGCAAACTTTCTAGGCGATACCTCCATACCTGCAAAGAATAATAACAGTATTACACCAATTTCTCCTAACCTAGCTAAATTCTCCTGGTCTTGAATTAGTTTTAGCCCATAAGGGCCTAACAAAATACCAGTTAAAAGATAAGCAACCACATATGGCTGTTTTAGTTTTTTGAGAACAATAGTGACAATTAACACACCTAGCATCACTACGACAAAAAGAGGGAAAAGAGGCTCGCTATGCATACTCAAAAATTCTATGATATCTTATGATAATGATACTTTATAAACCCAATAAATTACACAACAATAATTAATTTTTTCTAAATTAGTCATTTAAAATAAATAGCTATCTTGTTTTATATTCTTATATTACAACTCTACATTTTCTAAATAAGATTTTTTTGAAAAAAATACTTTACAAACTCATTATTGTGAAATAAAATACACGAAATTAGATACATATATTTTATTTCATATTTCAGAGAGGAGAAAAATATGACTAAACAAGATATAGATAATGCACTAACTAAGTGGAAGGATGGTCTTCTGAAGATTTCTAGAACTTATAGAGAAGGAGGAGACTATAAGAATCTAGCTCACAATTTTATCAAAAATATGTATGCCTATAATAATAGTGAGGTTCTTTTCAAACCTACTCTTGCTTCCAAGCAAATGTTTAGAGGTGACTTAGATGGTGCAATATCTTATTTTGTGGCTGGCAATGACAAATATCCTGAAGATAACGGTTTTGCAATTGGCCCATGGGCAGAATTAGAGTTTGAAAACACTGGTTATATTGTCGAAGATAATATAGGTATTGTCATGGGTAACAAGCACTTGACTCAAACTGATGGTACAAAAGTAATAGCTAACTATACTATGGGATTCAAGCTAAATGCCAAAGGTGAAATGCAAATCGTGCTACATCATTCATCTTTGCCGTATTCTCCAGTATAATTAACTAATAAATAATACAAAGTATAGATAATGGCTACTAAAAAACCTCAAAGTTGGACTTTTCTAACAAATCATTCACATATGTTATGTCTCATTAATAGTAACCCAAACATAACTATTAGAGGTATGGCCATCAAGGTTGGGATCACTGAAAGAGCGGTCCTAAATATACTCAGTGACCTAACCGAGACAGCCTATTTAACAGTGAAAAAAGTAGGTAGAAATAACCATTACAGTATTAATAAAGACAAAAATCTTCGTCATCCTATCGAAAATCATTGTACTATTGATGATTTTCTGAAGCCTTTATCAAAAAAAATTTCTGCTAGATTGTATTCTGAAAGTTTTAAATAGTTGAAAGAGAGTTCCAAATATAGTTTATTAGGTTTTGACGAAAATAAAATAAACGATAAGGAACTAAAAAATGCCAAAGCACTTAACTCTTTCAAATAGATATTGTATAGAAGAATTACTTAAATTAGGATACCAAACATCTCAAATAGCCAATAAAATTGGCTATAGTGAAAGAGCTATAAAAAAGGAACTTAATCGCACTAGTATAAATAGTGACTATAATGCTGAGATAGCACAGAAGCTATATCAAAGCCGCAGAACTTCAAATAATCATAAGCTATCCTGTAAAGTTAAAAAGCTAATAATAGCTTTGTTAAAAAAGAAGATATCTCCGGAACTTATTTGTGGTAGATTAAAACATGAGG
>NZ_WBSX01000139.1 GCF_009823375.1 Francisella noatunensis subsp. noatunensis
TAATGAAAACATGAATAGGTATATCAGACAATTTATACCTAAAGGTACTAACTTTAACAATATATCTCATCAATACATTAGAAAGTTACAGATAGACTTGAATAATAGACCTAAGAAATGTTTAAATTACTTGACACCTAATGAAGTACATTTTGGTATCTCTATAAACATTGAGAATACAATCTAGCTAATTAATTATTTTCTAGATATAATCTTTACTTTAAAACACAAAGTTAATTATATGAGTTTCTACATACCTTTGTTTTTATTTTGTATATCATCTACTATTACGCCTGGACCAAATAATTTGATGTTGTTGATATCATCGATCAGGATTTGGTGTGAGAAAGACATTATCTCATTATTTAGGAGTTTGTCTTGGCTTTCCTTTTATGGTTTTGATCATAGGGATTGGCTTAGAGTCAATTTTTATAAATCATCTAACACTACATACAGTAATAAAAGTTGTAGGGGGTGTTTATATGTTGTGGTTGGCTTTTAAGATAATTCTATCATCTAATTTTGATGATGAAAAAAGCAGTGAGCCGTTAAGTTTTACTCAAGCAGCATTATTTCAGTGGATAAATCCTAAAGCTTGGATTATGGCAATTGGAGTTATATCTACTTATACGGTTGTTAGTACTGATATGAGCTTGTTGCTTCAGGTAATTATTATAACAGTTATTTATATGATAGTTTCATTTCTGTGTACAGGGTTTTGGTTATTTGGAGGTAGCTCAGTCAAAAGAATTTTAAATAATGAAAATCATTTAAGAGTATTTAAATTAATTTTAGGGTTATTGCTTATACTTTCAATTGTACTTATGATTTTTGAGTAAGTGCTTTAGCCTTGTCTTTTTTGGAATTTAGCAGAAATAAACATACCAAGCAATACGCCTATTATGATAATTGCTATCATAATTGTCACTAGAGCATTTATTTCAGGAGTAGGTCCATTTTTGACAGTTGAGTAAATGTACATTGGTAGGGTAGGGTTATTACTACCAGCTACAAATTCTGTGACAACTAAATCATCAATAGATAATGTAAATATAAGTAATGCTGATGTAATCAATGCAGGTATAAGTTGAGGTAAAGTTATTTTAAAGAAAGTCTCTATAGGGCCAGCACCTAGATCTAGAGCAGCTTCTTCTAATGATATATCTACACTAGCTATACGTGATTGCATTACTATGGCAACATAAGCTGTACACATTGTTACATGGGCTATAACTACCGTCGTAGTTCCTTTCTCATGAGGCCAGCCGATAAGATGTTGTAATGTCGAGAACATTAGTAATAAAGCTACACCAAGAATGATATCAGGCAAAACAAGAGGAGTTGCTACAAGACCATACAAAAAACTTCTCGATCTAAAAAATTTAAATCTAGTCATAGCGTAGGCTACTATAGTCCCAAGTATTGTTGCAATAATTGATGTTATTGTTGCTATCTTTAGGCTAGTAAAAGTAGCATTTATAATGTCTTCATCATTAATTACTTCATGATACCAGTCAAAAGTAAAGCCACCCCATAAGTTTATAATCTGAGAGTCACTAAATGAGAAAACTACTAGGATTACTAGAGGTATGTATAAAAATATCAAGCCAAATACAAGCATTATGCTACTAAATGAAAATTTTTTCATTGCTTATACCTCCTAAACAAAAGTTCTCTTAGCTTGTATACGTTGCATCCACAGAATAGGTAATACTAATACGACTATTAGTACTACAGATATTGCAGCAGACATACCCCAGTTGTTAGATGTGAAGAACTCTTCCCAAATAACATTTCCTATCATTAATGAATTCATCCCGCCCATGATCTGTGGTACTACTACTTCACCAATAGCCGGAATAAATATTAACAAGCTACCGGCAATCAGGCCAGGCATAGATAATGGCAGAGTTATCTTAAAGAATGAGTTTATTGGTTTAGAACCTAGGTCTTCCGCTGCATCATATATACTAGGATCAATTTTTATCAATGTGCTATAAAGTGGTAATATCAAAAATGGTAAATAACAATAAACCATACCTAGATACATTGAAAAATCATTATATAACAAAGCCATGCTTGGTAGACCTAGATCCATTAAGAATTGGTTAAGAGTATGATTGCCTAGTAATGTTACCCAAGCGTAAGTTCTAAGTAAAAATGAAGTCCAGTATGGAATAATAATCAAGACTAAGAAGAAGATTTGAGTGTTTTTTTTAGCTCTAGATAGCGCTAAAGCCATAGGGTAGCCAATTAAGATACACAAGGCAGTGGTTATGAAGGCAACCTTAAAAGATTTAAGTAATGATATAAATATAAGATTGTAATGAATTAATTCAATATAATTACTCAGATATAGGGTAAAGTTTACAGTTGAGTCTTTGAATTGCATCAAAGAAGTAACTGGTGGAGTACCATCTGCTGGTAAAGTAAAACTGATATCTATAACAAATAAGAATGGTATAAGTAAAAATACCATAAACCATACAAAAGGAACTAAGTACACTAAAGTATGTCTAAAGCTTTTTTCTAAGTTTTGCATTATGAATATAACACCATAATATTTTCTGATTCCCAAGTGAGATATACTTCATCATCCCAAGAAGGATGATCTGCATTTCTCTCAATATTGAAGTCAGTAGACTTAATTATATTGCCATTAGCAGTCCTAACATGGTAAGTAGATAAACCTCCCATATAAGCAATATCTTCAACAATACCTTTAATACAATTCACAGGTTTGTTAGGATTATAATCTTCTGGTTTGTCTTTACTGATAACTATTTTTTCAGGACGTAACCCAACCCAGATTTCTTGATCTTCAATAGCTTCTATATTTCTTCTTAATACAAAATTAGTACCAGCTTGCTCTGAAATTATAATACTTCGAGTTCTACTTACTGCTTCTACGCGACCTTCAAAAATTGTACTTTTACCAATAAAATTAGCTACAAATCGACTCTTAGGGAATTCATAAATTTCAGAAGGAGTACTTACTTGCTCTAGCCAGCCGTCAGTCATGATACCTATTCGAGTAGACATAGTCATAGCCTCTTCTTGATCATGAGTTACCATTATAAATGTACTGCCTGTCTGTTCTTGAATATCTACAAGTTCAAACTGCATCTGATCACGCAAGTTTTTATCTAGAGCTGATAATGGTTCATCTAGGAGAATTAATTTAGGTCTTTTTGCTAAACATCTTGCTAGAGCTACACGCTGACGCTGCCCACCAGATAATTGATGTGGTTTTCTTTTAGCAAGATGATCCATTTTTATGATTTTTAGAGCAGCATCAGTAGCTTTTTCTATTTCTTCTTTTTTTAGAGATTTCTCTTGTTTTAAACCGAACATAATATTTTGTTTAACATTCATATGCGGAAAAAGAGCATATGATTGAAACATCATATTAACAGGTCTTTTGTATGGTGGAGTATTAGACATATCTACACCATCAATAATTATTTTGCCATCAGTAGGTCTTTCAAAGCCTGCTAGCATTCTAAGAAGAGTACTTTTACCACTTCCTGAGCCACCTAGCAAAGAAAAAAACTCTTTTGGATAAACATCAAGATTAACAGAATCAACAGCTAAGTGACCATCATCAAACTGTTTTGAAAGGTTCTTTATAGAAACCAAAGGTTTTTTTGAAGATTTTTGCATCTTTAGTTCTATATAAATTAGTTAAGATTCTTAATAATAAGCAATTTTTATATAGAAAAAAAGTAAATATTAGAATTAATAACTATTATTTATATTATTGTATCTTTATCGTTTTGTTAAACTAGCTAACAATAATAAGTATAATGTAAATAGTAGCATTATATTTGGTAGTCAAATATGAACAAATTATCATCAGTTTTTGTTAACGTAGATGAAGAATTTACGAGTTATACTCGAATCTAGTGTATGATGAAAATCTAATATAGAAATAAGCGGTGTATTCGCAGCAGAATGATAGAATTATTTTGCAAAATATAAACTCTTAACTGAGGAATACACACATGACAAAAAGTAACATAATAG
>NZ_WBSX01000014.1 GCF_009823375.1 Francisella noatunensis subsp. noatunensis
ATTTCTATCAAAAAGTGATGATATTAACTTTGAGAGTTTAGCTGATGTTTTGATTGAAGAGCTAGAGAGCTTTTTGAATCGTTAAATTTGAAAAACCAAAAAAATGGAGGGCTCTGCAAACAACCCCGATAAGGGTTATTAATATCTAACAAATAAACTATTTTAGTTCCAATATAGCTATAAATATGTACCTACAAAATTTGGAAAATATTAACTCTGCATATAACAATTTAACAAAAGAGTTGAAAATAGACCATACTCCATCGGTGTATATAATGAAGACCAACGCAACAAAACTGGATCAAATCTATTTCTCTGAGCATGAACAAGTACCAGAGTATATAATTGAAAGAGCTCTTAACTATCTATCAACAAACAAGGATAATTAAATATGAAAAAAATTATTTTAAGCATAACTACGATTTTAGCGATTGCATCTTTTGGCTTTAGTTAATACGCAAAATACAAAAAATCAATGTAATATAGAATCTTGTGAGCTAAGCATAACTCATGCAGAAGTAAAAGAGACTAATAGCAACAATACTGCCATAAAAATGCATATCAAAAATAGTGGTGATAAAACTGTAGATATAATTGCAGCTTATTCACCTATAGACAAACAAACACAACGTCATCACTTCGTAACAATTGGTGATAAGCGTGTAATGAAACAAATCAAAACTATTGAAATATATCCTCACAACAGTGTTGACCTTTCATACCAAGAACTACATGTTATGCTAATTGGTCTGAAACAAAAAATTACAAAAGGTCAAAAGATACCTGTAATGTTGATCTTAGAAGATGACAGTACACTATCAACAACTGCAATAGTTGATTAACTTTTTAGAGTAATTTTCTCTTACAATCTCCAATCTATAATATCAAGATCTTTTGAAGTTAAATATTGATTAGCTTTCACGAAGTGATCACACCCCTCAAAACCTCTATATACAGATAATGGTGATGGATGTGATGATTCCAAAACTAAATGCTTGGCAGTATCTATAAGATTTTTTTTCTTGCGAGCATGCGAACCCCATAGCATAAATACAACATTTGTTTTATTATCAGATATCTTTTGAATTACAGCATCTGTAACAATCTCCCAACCAATATCTTTGTGTGAATTAGCCTTATGGGCTTCTACAGTAAGAGTTGTATTCAGAAGAAACACACCCTGTTGAGCCCAAGATGTGAGACAACCATGATTAGGTGCTTTAAATCCCGTGATACTTCGCTCTAATTCTTTGTAGATATTACGTAGGGATGGTGGAACATCAACTCCTTGTTGTACAGAAAAAGCAAGACCATGTGCTTGATTGTAATTATGATATGGATCTTGCCCTAGAATTACTACTTTTAGATTATTAAGCTCAGTATACTTAAAAGCATTAAAGATATCCTCTTTTTTTGGAAATATAATCTTACCAGACTTTGTTTCACTCGCAAGAAATTCCAATATAGCCTTAAAATAGTCTTTTTGCTTTTCATCAGCTAAAACATCTGACCAATTCATTACTTCCTCCTAGAGCAAACTTGTATTTCCTCTATCTAATAAAACAAATCTTACAAACAATAAATATGAATAAGTAGCTGTCTCATTAGTAACCTACCTATACAAAAACTAATATGGTATTATTACTTACATTTTCACTTATAGTCTGAATCAATTTGATAGCTAATTGAATATATAATCCAGATCGCTAAAACAATATATTATCAAAGCGTTAAGCAGATATCTAACAAAAGCACCTATGACTTGATAACCCTAAGCTTAGGCACTAAAATCAGCATCAACATAGCACAAATAAATACCACTATACCTATTATCATAAAATTATGGGTATAAATATCTAAACTCTGTAAAACTGTTCTTTCACTATCATTGCTATCTGCACTCATACTACCTAGTATTCCAGCAATTTTGCCGCCTAGCATCGATGCTAAAAATCACACACCTGTAGCGGTCCCTGAGATGCTAATTGGAGATAACTGAGTAATCATTGCTAAACCAATAGCTGCTATACAAATCTCCGATGCTGACTGAAGCGCATACGATAGGACTAGCCACCACGATGATGTAAATCCTGCCACAGCACTAATCTTACTTGCATACAATGTAAAAAACGCCAAAGAACACAAAAACATTCCAATAGTAAATTTAGTGGCATGTGTACTTGGGAACTTCTTAAAAAGATACATCAACAATGGTGTCAATAACGCAATAAATAATGGATTTAATAACACATACGAAGAATATGGAATCTCAAACCCAAATAGTGTCCTATCAACATTATGCTTAATAAATAATGCTATCGATGTTGGCATCTGAAAATATAATGAGAAAAATACCACCGCTTGGATTATCAATACTAATGCTACACAAGCATCTTATTTCTCGCAATCTTTGAACCTTGAGCAAACGCAATAAAAATAAAATATATAAAACCTAACACCACTACCGAATAAGCAATTATCGAGCTTACTAAATTATTTGAGATAATTAAGCCAAGAATATATGTAAAAATAGCCGCGAATATAAATACCAAAGGAATATATTTCTTGCTTGATGGTTTGTTATCAACTGGACTTGGTACCTTTCTGACAATTGTATAAAAGATTAAGAAGTTAGCTAGACCTATAATTACGCCTATTGAGCAAATCATAAAGCCTAACGAATAACTATCATACACCTTAGACAGTACCGGCACCATTAACATCACTAAAATAGCACCAACATTAATCACAAAATAGTACAATGTCATTGCTACATTAATCATCTGACTGTCTCTATCGAACATCTTGGAGATCAGTAAGGTAGGATTAGCCTTGAATAGCGCGTTACCAACAATTAGACCAGCTAGACAAAAATATATCGAACTTGCAGTTGCAAACGCCAAACCTGCATAAGAAAGAGCAAGCACAATCGCTCCGACAATAATAGTCTTACGAGGACCAAGTAACCCATCTCCGACAAATCCACCGATAATTAATAAACCATAAGAAAAAGCTCCATACGATGTAAAAATAATAGTAGATTTTTCTTCAGAGAAACCTAATCCATCCGATAAAAAAGCTACCAAGATCGCAAAAATACCTCCATAACCAAAGCGTTCCCAAAATTCTATAATCCAAACAACCCAAAATGGTGCTGATAACTTTTCTTTATTTATATTTGTCATATTTACTTTTGATAACCATATATTAACTAATGAAAATATACTAATAATACTTCAGTTACAAACAGATTTATAAAATGAGACCGAAAAGTGAATGTTTTTTAGAAAAATTAGCTAGAAATATAAATTTTAATTATTTTTTCTTTTTCTGAGGAGGAAGATCTGTTGCAGTACCTTCAAAGACTTCTGTAGCCATCATTAAACTCTCAGATAGAGTTGGATGAGGGTGAACTGTAAGAGCAATATCTTCAGCATCACAACCCATTTCTATTGCTAGAGCAGCTTCAGAAATAAGCTCGCCAGCATTAGTACCCACAATAGAAGCACCTATGATCTTGTGGTTCTCATCAAATAGAACCTTAGTCATACCTTCTGATCTATCGATACTGAGAGATCTACCACTAGCTGCCCATGGGAACACACCCTTCTCATACTTGATACCTTTTGCTTTTGCAGAAGTCTCTGTCTCACCTACCCAAGCAACCTCTGGATCAGTATAAGCAACAGAAGGAATCACTAATGGATCAAAACTATGGTTTAGACCAGAAATAACTTCAGCAGCTGTTCTTCCCTCTGGTACAGCTTTGTGAGCAAGCATAGGCTGACCAACGATATCTCCAATTGCGAAAATATTTGGTACATTTGTACGAAGTTGTTTATCTACAGGGATAAAGCCTCTTTCATCAACTTTAACACCTGCTTTTTCTACATCAATTAGCTTACCATTTGGCTTACGACCGATAGCCATAAGTACTCTATCGAATCTCTCATTCTTAGCAGGATGATCTCCTTCCATAGTTACATAAATACCATCTTCTTTGGCTTCCATAGCTGTTACACCTGTTTTTAAGCGAACATCATAACGGCTATTTACTTTTTGGTATACTTTGACTAAATCTTTGTCAACACCATTCATAAGCTGATCAGCAAATTCAACAACAGTAATCTTAGTGCCTAGTTCAGAATATACTTGAGCCATCTCAAGACCGATAATACCACCACCTACTACTAACATCGTCTCTGGGATTTCTTTCATCTCTAGAGCACCAGTAGAGTCGATAATTCTGTCATCTTTAGGTACAAATGGTAAATTAATTACGCTTGATCCTGCTGCAATAATACAGTTATCAAAAGTAATCTTAGTAACCTTACCATCAGCAGCTTCTACAGCCAATTCTTTGTCAGAAGTGAATTTACCGTAACCTTGTACGATTTTCACTTTTCTCATCTGAGCCATGCCTTTTAGACCGCCAGTAAGTTTACCGATAACACCATCTTTATACTTCAAAAGATTCTCTCTGTTGATTTTAAGACCGCCCATCTCAATAATGCCTAGAGACTCTAAATGACGCGCTTCATTGATAACTTTAGCAATATGAAGCATCGCCTTAGATGGGATACAACCAACATTTAGACATACACCACCAATTTCAGCATATCTCTCAACTAATACCACTTCTAATCCCAAGTCAGCTGCTCTAAAAGCTGCACTATAGCCCCCAGGACCACTACCTAAAACTACAACTTGTGTTTTAATATCACTCATTTTAAAACTCCGTGTTTACATTATGATTTCACGTAAATCAGATAAAATCTGACAATATCTAGTCAAGAACTTAGCAGCTAATGCACCATCAATTACTCTATGATCTGCTGACATAGACAGAGGTAGCATTGTTCTAGGTTCAAATTCTTTACCATTCCACACTGGTTTAACAGCAGTCTTAGATACACCCATAATAGCTACTTCTGGCATATTAATAATTGGGGTAAATGCTGTAGTCCCAAGCACACCTATACTAGAGATAGTAAATGTAGCCCCAGTCATATCTTTGGCACCTAGTTTACCATCACGCGCTTTGCCAGCTAATTCCATAATATCTTTTGATATCTCAATAATACCTTTTTTGTCAGCATCCTTGATAACAGGAACCATTAGACCAGCTGGTGTATCAGCAGCAAAGCCAATATTGTAGTATTTCTTCAATATCAAGTTTTCACCATCATTTGATAGTGAACTATTCATTCTTGGGAACTCTTGAAGCGCTACAGCAGCAGCTTTGACCAAGAATGATAATGGAGTAATCTTAACTCCAGTTTTCTCAGAAAATGCTTTTTTAGACTTTCTAAACTCTTCAAGATCAGTAACATCTGCATCATCATAGAATGTAACGTGAGGAATCTTAACCCAGTTTCTATGCAAATTTTTTGCACTAATTTTGTTGATACGAGTCAATGGTTGAGTTTCAATCTCTCCAAATTTAGCAAAATCTACCACTGGATCATCTAGAAGATCTAAACCACTACCACTAGCAGCAACTTTACCAGTTTGAACTTGTGTTACTGCATGCTTGATATAGTTATAACAGTCTTCTTTTGTTACACGTCCTTTACGACCTGTAGCTTTGACCTTACTTAAATCAACATTTAAAATTCTAGCTAGCTTTCTCACTGCTGGGGAAGCATGAGCATTAGAATTATCTACCGCATACTCATTAACATTAGTTTGAACTGGAGCAGGTGCTGCTGGTTGAGACTCTTGCTTAAGAGCTTCTTGCTTTGCTGGCTGACTAGGTGCTGCTACAGGAGCTGTGCCCTTTGTCTTGACCTTAAGAATCAAGCTACCCTGAGAAACTTTATCACCAACTTTTGTGATAATCTCAACAACTTTTCCGGCAACAGGAGATGGTACTTCCATACTAGCTTTATCTGTTTCTAATGTAATCAAAGAATCTTCTTCAGCAATCTCATCACCAACAGCTACTGACACTTCGATAACATCAACACTATCATAGTCACCAATATCTGGAACTTCTACATCAACTATAGCTGTAGCTTGCAGCTGTTGCGCTGGAGCAGCTTCTTGCTTAGGTTCAGCTGCTGTCACATCACCTGCAACCTCAGCTTCCATAATAGCAGAACCTTGCGAAACTTTGTCGCCAACTTTTACAGTCAACTTAACAATCTTACCTGCTATAGGAGATGGAACCTCCATACTAGCCTTATCTGTTTCTAATGTAATCAAAGAATCTTCTTCGGCGATAACATCACCTTCAGCAACATTAACTTCGATCACATCTACACTATCATAATCCCCGATATCAGGAACTTTAACTATCTCTATAGACATTAATATCTCCTCACCGATTAGCAATATAGCGGAGCTACACGCTCTGGGTCTATATTATATTCCTTAATCGCATCTTTAACTTCGCTAGCCTTAACCTTACCATCTAAATGTAAAGCATACAATGATGCTACAACCACGTGATATCTATCAACCTCAAAGAAACTTCTTAGAGCTTCACGAGTATCAGATCTACCAAAACCATCAGTACCTAAATTGACATAAGTATGCGGTATAAATTCTCTTAGCTGATCCGTATATAACTTGATATAGTCAGTAGAAGCAATCACAGGACCTTGCTCATTCTTCAAGCATTTTTCTATGTAGCTTTCTTTTCTCTCAGCATCTGGATGAAGCATATTTTCTCTTGCTACTTTTTTAGCTTCTCTATGAAGCTCATTAGCAGAAGTCATACTCCAAACATTTGAAGTGATACCATACTCATCTTTTAGCATCTTAGCCGCAGCTTCAACTTCTCTTAATATAGAACCTGAACCTAATAATTGCACATGCTTGTCAGCTGGTTTAGTATCTTCAAGTTTATATAGACCTTTGATAATACCTTCTTCACAACCCTCTGGCATAGCTCTATGAGAATAATTCTCGTTCATCACCGTAATGTAGTAATAAACATGCTCGCCTCTAACATACATTCTATTCATACCTTCGCCAAGAATTACTGCTAACTCATAAGCATAAGTAGGATCATAAGAAATACAGTTAGGGATAAGTCCAGCTTGGATATGGCTATGACCATCTTCGTGCTGTAGACCTTCACCATTTAGAGTTGTACGACCAGAAGTACCACCAATCACAAAACCTTTTGCCATAGAGTCACCCGCAGCCCATGCAAGATCACCAAATCTTTGGAAACCAAACATAGAGTAGTAAATCATGAAAGGAATCATCGGCACCTTATGCACACTATAAGATGTAGCAGCAGCTATCCACGAACAGAATCCTCCCTGCTCGTTGATACCTTCTTGTAAAATCTGGCCATCTTTAGCTTCTTTGTAGAACATTACTTGTTCTTTATCTTCAGGTACATATTGTTGGCCAGCAGGATTATAAATACCTAACTGTCTGAATAGACCTTCCATACCAAAAGTACGTGATTCATCAACCGTGATTGGTACAATATGCTTACCCAATTTCTTATCTTTTGCCAAGTGAGATAGTATTCTTACAAAAGCTGTAGTAGTAGAGAACTCTCTATCACCACTATCTTCTAATAAGTTTTTTGCAAACTCTTGATAAGTTGGGATAGCCAATGGCTCGTTATTCTCTAATCTTGCTGGAATATAACCACCTAAAGCTGCTCTTTTTGCATGAAGATACTTCATCTCAGCAGAATCCTCAGGTAAAGAAACTAATTTATAATTCTCGATATCTTCTTTTGTAGCAGGAACATTAAATCTATTTTTGATATGCTCAAGAGCATCTGTATCAAGTTTTTTGACATTGTGTGCAATATTCTTAGATTCACCCCATTCACCTAAACCATAACCTTTAACAGTCATAGGTAGAATAAGTGTTGGCTTACCATTTGCTTGCTCAACAGCTTTCTTATATGCAGCATAAATCTTGATAGGATCATGGCCACCACGACGCAATGCTTGGATATCTTCATCTGTCATATCTTTAGCTAAAGTTTCAAGATCTTCATCACCACTAAATACTACTCTACGGCACTCAGCACCACCGTGGGCTTTGATAGTGTGGAATTGACCATCATTTAGCTCGCTTAATCTTTGAGCAAGCTTTTTGCCGCCTTTTTGATCTTGTAGTAATCTATCCCAATCACTACTCCATAAAACTTTGATAACATTCCAGCCAGCACCAGCAAATACATCTGCTAACTCTTCAACAATATTACCGTTACCGTTTACAAGGCCATCTAGTCTTTGTAGGTTACAGTTAACTACAAATATAAGGTTATCTAAGCCTTCACGACCTGCTCTAGTAATAGAACCAATTGATTCCGGCTCATCCATCTCACCATCACCACAGAATGCCCAAACACGACGATCAGAAGTTTCAGCTAACCCTCTAGCTTCAAGATACTTCATAAATCTAGCTTGGTAGATAGCTTGAAGTGGACCTAAGCCCATAGATACAGTTGGGAACTGCCAATAAGTAGGCTGTAAATATGGATGCGGGTACGAAGAAACGGCATTTTCTTTATCAAAAGCTTGTCTTCTAAAATTCTCTAATTGCTGTTTTGTTATTCTACCCTCTAGGTATGAACGAGCATATACGATTGGAGAAAGGTGTCCTTGGTAGAAAATCAAATCACCTGCCTGATTCTCATTTGGAGCTTTCCAAAAATGATTAAAACCAACTTCATATAGGGTCATAGCACCAGCACCAGTACCTATATGGCCACCGATAGAGCCTTCTCTTTTGTTAGCCGATGCAACTATTACTGCCGAATTCCATCTATTTATGGCTTCGATTCTTTGCTCAATTTCCATATCACCAGGATAGCTTGGCTGCTCAGAAACATCTATAGAATTTATATATCTCTTAACTTTTGCTGTTGAGTAAGCACTCTCTATACCAAGTTCAGCACCTTTACTAAGCAACTGTTCAAATAAAAACTTAGCTCTATCAGCACCTTCTCTTTTAATGACATCTTCAAAAGCCTCAAGCCACTCTTGAGTTTCTAAAACATCAATATCTTTAGTGAAATCCGACATCCTTTATCCTCCGAATTAATCGAATATTAACGAAATTAAAACTTAACCACTCGATTATAAGTTAATCTATAAATAACATCAACTATATAACACTGTTGAATGGTTAAGTGAAGAAAATTTATGATTTACTATATCGATATTTATATTGCCTAAAATTAACCAAGCATTAAGAATCTTTTATCCTTAACACAAATTTATTACTTATTCTTCAAAACCCTCTGCAAATATAGCATCACTCCTGCATAAGCTGCTCTTAATTTGGTATTGTATTTTGGTGCTGGTGACTGCTGAAGCTTAATAAACTCATTAATAAGCTCTATTACTGAACATGGCTTGAGTGTATTTGGGTGAATATAGCTAGGGTAGATGATATATGCCGCAGCAACAACCTCTGCTAAACTAAGTTTACGCTGTCTACGTGACTCAACTAAAGCATCATTTGTAAGACCCCAGCCAGCGTAAAAAGGCATACCATAGGTATAGACATCTTTACCATACAAAAGTCCCTCAAAACCAGTAAGCGACGTAATAGTATGCACCTCATCAACCACAGATAGTACAGATGCCATACCAATATCAGTTATAATCTCATCACAATACTGTAGCGATTGCTCCTCCGGAACATTACCTAATCTATTACCACTTAGAACATCTGGATGTGGCTTGTAGATAATATACTCATCTGGCTTAGCTTGACGGACCTTTTTGAGTAACTCTAAGTTAGTCATACCTCTACCACCAAATTTGATAGATGCATCATTCTCAACTTGACCTGGCACTAGAATTTTTCGCATGTTGGAAGGAAGATTAAGCTCACGATGTGCATCTTTGTTATATTTCGATAGCTTTGAATTTATGAGCTTAGTGATTAGGGTATCCGCTTGTTGCAAAAGCCACTTATCAAAATCATGATAATTTAGAATATTCTCTAGCTTGCTTGGACATGTTGCATCAAAATATATTCCGATATCATCAAAAACTTGTGAATACGGCTGAGTCAAATCAGATCCTAATGCTACTGAACGGATAAAACCATCTTCTACGCGCGTTATTTTGATATTATTAGCTCGAGCAAATTCTTGAACTTCTGCAAACTCTTTGCGACCCCAAATAAAAATCTCGATATCAGCGTATTTCTTGAGTCCTTTGCGACATGCTAGATCATACTCACTAGCAAATATTGAATTTATAAAACAAATCTTAGCATCTGAATACTCTGCGAGAAATGGCTTAATATAATCATGTTTCCATCTTGAAAAACCAAACAAAAAAATTCTTTTAATATCTGTTATTTTCTGACTCATAAGTCAAACGTATCTACCAATATAGCCCAAAGTATTATTTATGATACTTATTAATTTCTCAGAATATAATAGTGCATCTTCAAAAATATCAACTAAATCATCTTCAACATATTCATGGGTCATGGTATTTCTAACATCTTTCATAACTCTAATCTCTTCTAGAGTATCCTACTACATAAAGTTTCAAACCGACCAGACTCATCTATACTATAATCTTGTTTTATTTCTATTGCCACACTCTCTTTATAAGAAATATCTAACCAAAAAAGCTGTTTTTCTAATAGTCTTTTATCTGAAAGTAATTTTTATTTTATCATAATAAAATAGCCTTATCAAATATCATTTTCGTAAAGGTCTCTTTTAAGCTACCATCACCTAAAACAATATCTATTTTCTGCTCACCAAAGTGCTTAAAAAATCAAGTCCAATACTTCTCAAGTCTCCATTTGACATATCATTAGCTATAATAAGCAAATTAATATCGCCGCCTTTTTTACTATCATCGTTACAACTACTAAATAAATATATTTTTGCAGTAGTTGAGATTTTTGCTAATGATGTTTTCAAAACTTTTATTTGCTCAACACTAATTCTTATACAAAAAAATCGATAAAAATACTAATGTCATAATTATAAGCTAATTACGGAATAATTTCATCGACTGATCAACACTTGAGCCTTACTATCCGACTGTTCTATCTGATCTCTGAATTCTAATTTCTTAACCCTTCATACTAGCGCCTTTTGACAATCTCAGTAATAGTATCAATAATATTGGACTGTCTTTTTTTGTAAGGATTATAATATCTTGAATAAAGAATATATGCGGCTGCAAAAACCTCTTCTATTGATAGCTTACGGACTCTACGATCACATTTGACTCTATCATCTGTAATACCCCAGCCTGCATAATATGGCATACCAAAACAGACACATTCACAGCCGGACAATAACGCCTCAAAGCCCATACCTGATGTCTTAGTATAAACCTTATCAAAATGCTTAAGCAATGATACTGGATTAATATTCTCCGTGATTACGGCAATATTCTCTGGGATATTTGCAATATCAATATCCGACTGTTTCTTACCAGTAAAGACATCTGGATGTATCTTGAGATATATTTTAGCTAGTGGATTCTCTAGGATAGCTGCTTCAAGCATATCATCTGTACTATAGTGATTAGCTAGACCATATTCAAGGCTACTATCACCAGCAGTTTGAGCAATGATTAATATATTCTTTTTGCTTTTATACAGATTATATTTTTGACAAAACTTTTCATCCACTTCAGGGGCATTGTTATACTTAGAAACATTATATTTTCTAATCAACATCATAGCCTCTCGTGCTGTTGCTAGCAACCCATTATCTGCAACAAAATCATAACTATTTAGGATATTCTCTAACCTACTTGGCATAGTAGCATCATAGTAGATACCTATATCATCTACTACCACACTAAATGCCGGAGAACCATCGACACCTAAGCCAAGTGAGCGAATAAAACCATCTTCATATAATCTTACAGTACCGCCAAATTTTGCGTGACACCATAGTGCCAGTCGTCCAGTCTTTTTGCGACCCCAACCAGCAAATTTGCGCTTGTAGAAAAGTTGTAAGAAGTTGTTAATATAGTAGCGATAACGATAGAGCATTATAGTTTATTTAAGTCCCACAACTTGCTTAATCATCTCTAGATTATTTGTCCATGTGAAATTTGCTAATACATATTCTGATCCTGCTTTTGCCATCACTAAATCATCATCACTTAGACCATCTCTAGTTACACGCTCCACTATCTCATCTATTTGTTGCTTAGTCTCAATCACATGACAATATTTAGCAAACATCTTCTGAACCGCTAAAGTATTATTAGTGATCACAATCCCACCACAAGCAAGTATCTCTATGAGCCTTCGCGAGAACATTGTCGGAGAATCTTCAATAGTATTTACATTTAAAGACAACATATGATCACGGTATATATCGGCAGTTTGTTTATAGCTAACAGAACTTTTAACACTCATATTATCCAACTTTGGATAGCGATAGTTTTCAGAATCACGCCCAGAATTACGATCAAAAACTGTCAAACCAAGCCCAGCGGAGCATACTGACTCAAACATCATATCTTGAATCTCTCTACGCTTAGAATGTATGTGATGCGAATAGCTACCTGCAAAATTAGCTCGCTTGTGTTTAAAATCAAAGCCTTTGAAATAGTGTATCTTAGGTTGTACAGCAAACATCATTGTATTTACAGTAATCTTGGAGCTAACCGCTTCTTGATACTTAGGTATACAATTCTCATCAACTGTAAATATATACTCAAAATGCTTAACACTATCTATAAATCTATCAAAGTGTACGCCATCTTCTTTGTTCCAAAATACTGTAGGTATACCCAATCTCTTGGCATAATCAACTACCTTGATAAGCTTAGCGTTTGATCTCTTAGGATGATCTGGATATGAAGCTATCTTAAACTTCCAACTATTGCGATAGCCTTGCCAAGCCGACTCGACAAAAAACAAATCTGGTTTAAAGATTTTAAAGATGAACTTATAATTAAGCGGAGTAATATTATAGCAAGTGCAGTTGTCTTCGTAACCAATTGTAGCTGTAGTTATTTGATCTGCTATTATTGCTATTTTTAAATTGACCACTAATTATAGATAATTATTAATTCTAATGAACAAAGATTATAGCACAATAACATTTTCAATAAAATTTATTAAAGATTGTAGCTGAATTTAGATTATGCTACTTTTAAAAGAATAATGGATATGATTTTGTGTTTTTATAGTTATGAAAATTTTTGATTTAGTTAGGATCTAGATAACTTTAGTACTAAATTTTCTTACTAAAGAGCACATGATTTTATATAAATCATTGTCTTTGTTATTCCACCTAAACTCACACTCTTTTAAGTGTAAGACAAACTTATCATCACTTAATCCATTAAATTTAGCAAGTCTTCTTTTAGAAAAAGACCAAAATGACTCTATACCATTAACATGGTTTTTACCACGAGCAAATTCATTGTGAGAATGATAAATTCGGTAGTGATCATAACCTTTAAGAATTAGTCCATCATATGCTTTCCAGCCATCAGTATAGATTGTACTGTTTTCGAGTATTTTGCCCTGTATTATAGGCATTAAGGACTCTTTAGAGCAGTTTGGCATAATAGAAACATAGACTTTATTGTTTTCATTTCACTTTAAAACACCAAATACTGGTGTTTTACCTACAGCTCCACGACCACGCTTACCTCGTACTCGTTTAGCTCCAAAACAAGACTCATCTAGCTCAAACTCTCCAGCAGATGCAAAGAACTTTTCATCAGATAATAGAATTATTTTACGAAATCTATCAAAATAACGGTTAATTGTGACTCTGCTAACATTAGGCATTTTACTTGTATTTGTTGCTGTTAAATCCAAGCAAAAACACTTTAAAATTTCTCTAATTTTAGCATCTGAAATATGCGAACGTTTTTTTATATCTTCCAAACATAGATAAAATATAGCTCCATCAATGATTTTTGACAAGCTAAAGTTATCTAGACCCTTAGTTAATATATTTAGAGCATTTCTGCCACATAAAACTATGATAACTATCGAAGAAATCGAGGCTGGACATATTAATGATACTTTTTTCATATATACAGACAATAACGATGACTATGTACTACAACGAGTTAATCACTATGTATTTAAAGATGTTCCAGTATTGATGCAGAATATGCAAATAGTCACAGATCATATAGTCAATAAGCACAAAAACGATAATAAATGTTATCAAAGTTGCTTAAAGGTAATCTTAACCACAGATAACAAACCATATTTCAAAGATGACAACGGTAACTTCTGGAAACCTAATAACCTAATCAAAGATGTCAAAAACTATGATAAAGTAGAATCTGCTAAGATTGCTTATGAAAGTGGCAAATCATTTGGTGAATTTCAGTATATGCTAGATGACATTGATGCTGATGATCTAAGTATGACTATAGTTAATTTCCATGATCTTGATACAAAATATCATGATTTTTGCACTGCTATTGAGTATAACCATGAATCAAGACTAGATGGTATTACTGATTTTGTCGATGATATCAAGTCACTATATGACAGTATTATAAATCTTAAAAATATTACAAAAACAGCTAACATTCCTATGCGAGCGACACATAATGATACCAAGATCAATAATGTCTTATTTGACAATCAAGATAATGCTGTAACAGTGATAGATCTAGATACTGTTATGCCTAGTTTTATCCACTTTGATTATTCAGATGCTATCAGAACTGTTACAAACAGTGCGGATGAAGATGAGAAAGATCTAACCAAGGTTTATATGAATTTTGAGTATTTCAAAACTTTTACAGAATGTTTTATAACTCCGATATACCACAATTTAACAGAAGATGGGAAGCAAACACTACCTAAAGGTGCTAGTCTACTAGCTTACCTATTATGCTTACGCCTTATAACAGATTATCTAAATGGTGATAGGTATTTTAAGGTGGCATACCCTGAGCATAATCTAGTTCGCGCAAAGACTCAATATACTCTTGCCAAAAGTATTATTTCTCAACAAAATGATATTGATAAATATTTTGAAGAACTATACAAAAGATGTGAGCTACAATAGATAGCTAATTTTGTGCTCTTTAGCTATAGCATATTAGATAAATATCGGATGGATTATACTTATGACAAAGAACAACGATATAACCCTGAAATCAAACTCAAACTCATACATTTGTAATCATTTCTATAATACTTTAGATGGTCGTGTCGAGAAAGACTACCCAACTATAGTTAATTTACAAGCAAGTGATAAATACTTGCACATTCAATTTGAGTGTTTGAATAATCTATATACAGACTACAACAGCTATACAGATAATAATTCTGAAATGTGTCGACAAGAAGTTTTTGAGGTATCTGTAGCAGCAGGATCAGATACTCCAAGAGAGTATTTTGAGTTTGAAGTTAATCCTAATGGTGCTATATTTTGTGCAAAGATACTCAACTCTGACAAAAAAGGTTCCTCACTAAAAGCTGATTTATCGATGCTCAACAACAGTTGATACATCATAAAATATCCACAAAAGATAAATGTTACTCAGGAAGTATAAGCATACCTTTTATAGACAACTCAAAAGACTTCAGAATAAACCTCTATAGAATTGTGGCTATCCAAGAACCTCTAGATAAAAATTGGCAAAATAATGAGCTTAACTCAAAATTATGAAACATACCCAAAGACTCTAATAACTGGCAAGTACACACAAATGAATTTGAACGATTACCTACGTCTAACTTGGATTTAGCAGGATTTAAATACTCACTTATTAGCTTTAGCTTATACAAACTCTAATAAAACTTCATCATATTTATAGCTACACATTGTTTATCTATTGAAATATCTGATATTTGATTAGAAACATAAAAGGCTTTGACAATTCATTAAGATTGCAACCATACTGATTGTCATCTATAAATTTAACAATATTACTACTTGGGTAGAGATAATGACAGTATCACCTTTCTCGCTCAGCAATTTGTGCTAGGAAGAGTTTTTTTACCTCTAAATGTGAGGCTGGAACTTTTTGCTTTTCAGGATACAATCTAGCATATATATTTGTAACATCACTCATATTCTTTTACTAAAACATTTATCTTACCTAATTTACTTAAAATACTTCTCAAGCTTTTGATAAGGAGTTACATCACCAATCTCGACATTTTTCTCAAAAAAATTATACTTATTAGTTAGTGTTATAAGCTCTTCCACTAAATCTTGCTTATTTTCTAAGGCAGCTTCTTTAAATAGATCTTTAATCAAATTATCAATTACTGATAGAGATTTTGATTTATTGATAAACTGATCCATAGATACTAAATCATATTTAATACCCGCTCTCTTACAAAGCCTGTTAAACTTAGATAGACCTTTGATTTGCAGAGTATTGTCTATATTTATTTGGTCTATTGTATATGGACACTCTTCGACAAGATTCTCGACAAATGATGCCACACATATGTAGCTAGCAACACGATAAACATTAAAATATATTTCTTTGGAAAAGCTATCAATAGCTATAAATAAATATTGCGATTCTAAAATCTCACAAAGAGGTAGTGTCATTACAACAATATAAAACCTCTTTCCAGGGTAACTATCACCTAGTTTTTTTGATTCATTTTTTAAAATCATATAATTTTTTAAACTATCTTTAGAAACTCTTTTGAGAACAGGCTCATTATTTTGACCTATAAAAAAATTATTTATCCTAGCTACAACAAGATTTTTTTCACCTAGTTTATCTACTATGCTAATCACCTGCTTATAATCAAAAAATTTACCATTAAATTTATAGAAAAAAACAACTTCATAAATACCTGGTACAATATGCATACCAAACATTTTAGTATTTAATTTTGTATAAAAATGCTTCTCTACATTACCATAAGAGTCATATATATAATAAGCGTACTCACAATCCTCTACAATCTCATTTTCTACAGATATTTTGGAATCCACCAATACAATACTTCTGAAAATATTTTTTACATCTATCACTTAATATTACCTATTACAATAAATAAATTATACACCACTACGAATAGCCCTATTCAGTATTAGAAATGTTTAATTATGCATACAAATCAAATTATCAAACAATTTATACTTAGAGAAACACTCATTTTTTTATTATTATTTCTGTACAGTTTTACTTTCATTTTGGTTGAGTAAATATTAATTTCTTCCATTACAGAACACCTTAATCTTTTCTATATATACAAAATCTATGAAAATTGCTTACTCTTAGCATAAGGATTATCTATCGTTGAAGATATAACCTCTTGATCATCTAAATTAAAAGTAGTTATATATATACCAGTCACTGTTATCAAAGAAAGATTATGCCAACCCCATGGCTCACAATTCATTAGTGAGACAACCTTAACTTCTATATCAACAATATCGCAATGTGCTGGAACATAAATATCAACTGTAGTTGTCCTAAAACTACATGACAAGTCCATTTCATGGAACTCTCCACTATTTATAGATATTATACAGGATAATCTACCTTTATATGATGATGATTTACCTGATTCAATATAAAAAGTCACTCTACTCCCCATATCCCCTGTAGATATAGACTTAATTATAGAAAAATAATCTCCTTTAGCTGGAATTTCTTTATTAAAACCTAACACTACTCTATGACAGTCAGATTTGTCTTCATATAATTCCAAATTATTAGAAAATTCAAGTCGATATGGAACAATAGGTATCCTAAATAGTTCTAATCTATCTTTATCTAATTCCTTCGCCAAAAATAGATAATACTCATCTATGTAATGAAAGGGTGCTCTACCCCATTTGTGGTTAGATGAACTTACTAATGTATCCCAGGGTGATAGATAAAATTGGTATATACCAAGATCTTCACCCATGATACAATATAGCTTCTCAAGAAAGAAGTTTGTTTCTCTAACTGTCTTTTCATCATGAAGATTACCCTTATCATCTGCGTATGCTAGATAGCTTTTATTTACTCTTATCTTATCAAGGATATCGCTATTCCTACACTGTGCTATAAATTCTTTCCAAGCCATCTTCCAACGCACAACATAGTCATTACTACATGCTTTAATGACTGTAAAACTACAATATGTAGCGCAAACACTCTTAAATTCATTAGATATGGTTGCAATAGATCCATCAGGAAACTGACATAAATCAAACCTATGATCTATCAGATCAATTAATAATATATCAAACTTGTGCATATTCAAACTTGATTTAAAAACATTTTCCAAGTCATCTTTTACTATTCTTTGTTGAAAAGCTGAACTAAGCTTATGAGAATACTTATCATCGACATTTGGAGCATTCGTGTATACACTAATAAATGAACTTCTTGCATAATATTTAACAACACTTAAGTTTGGATTGTTAAACTCAAATATATCCCTACTAATACAACTACCAAAGATTAGCACACTTAACTTTGTAATCATACCATTACCCTATCGAAATCTATACTATTAGATGGGTTATCACAAGTATTTAAAAACTGTTCTACATTAAATGTCCACGTGTGAGACTCCATAGATTTCCTCCTCATACATAAAAAATTATAAGGATCTGTTGAGTATATCCTATAACCACGTGATTTCGCTTCAATCAAGAAGTTAGTATCTTCACCCGTATTCTTACTTACAAATCCAATTTCTTTCATTATAGATGTTTTAGAGATAATAGTAGCTCCTGTTATAAAGTCTATATATTTATAGCTTGCGCCTTTATACTTCTCATATGTGCAATCTTTCTCTTCAAAGTATATAAATATATGTTTTTTACCTATAATATCTGCTCCAGAATACTTAAATGCATTAATCGCATCTAATATATAGTATTCACCATAATAATCATCGTCGTCCATTTTAGCAATATAATCACCATTTGCAATATTTACAGCATTATTAAAACACTCTCCCAAGCTTATTTTTTCATCGTATTGTAATACTTTAACATTAATATTTTCAATATTGCTCAAAAAATCCTCAACTTCTTTAGCATTAAATTTATTATCATTTAAAACTATTATGCTTTCGATATTATTATACTTCTGTTTTGACAGATTATTCTTAATATTTTCTAGATAGTTTATTCTATTTGTTACTGTTATTGTTGTAACTTTTTTGTCTTCAAGCCTATATGATAATCCTATTTTTTTAAATATTCTCTCCATCCTTTTTGAGTATGTATGCTCCAAAAAGACTTCTCTCATTGCTAAATGATTCTTATGCTTGATAGCTTTAGGATTGCTTAGTATGCTATCGATAGAGTTTCTAACCTCATCACTATTATTACATATAGATACATATTCGGAGAATAATCTCTCAATCCCCCTTGACTCAGTTGATACAACTGGTGTTCCACATGCCAGTAATTCAAATACCCTACGTGAAAACATTGTTTGAGACTTATAGATAGTATTAACATTTAAGAAAACTTTATAATGCCTATACGCCGTTAGCATTTTGTCATACTCTAAAGAACCAACTATATATTTTTGATATTTCCTTGGAAAGATTCTATTTGTAATACTCTCCTTACTGCCATACATACGGTCAAATATATGAAGATCGCACTCAATTGCCCCATCCAGCACTACTGAAGTAAACTTTTTACGATCCTCAAACTCTGGTTTGTCATACCAACTACCTGCAAAACATACATCATACGTAGGTAGTTTTGTATCCTTAATAGGATTGTGTATCAATGGTTGAGCAGCAAACATCAACGAGTATACATTTTCATGATTAACTGCTCTTTTATAATCCTTTATCTTCTCTGCAGCTGTTGTGAAAATAAAATCACAATCTTTCGCAATATTTATAAATTCATCAAAATTAGTCGGATCTTCTTTATTCCAAAAAACTACAGGTATTCCTTTAGCTTTTGCAAACTTAATCAGCTCTCTAAGAGGTTTAGCAAATGGCTTATCATAGCTAGTCATCATAAACTTCCATTGACCATTATTGCCATTCCAAGCTGATTCTAAAAATAATAATTCTACTTGATTATCTATTAGTTGTCTTTTCCATTCTTTTTTATTTAACTTTATAAAATTAGCCTCATACTCAAATGAGTCTAAAGAAAATGTATCCATTATAACCGCAATATTAACATCAAATGTAGGCTTAGGCTTAAGACCCTTAAGCTTATCATATACTGGAAAGTCTATTTTTGACCTACTCTCATACCCAAAAGACTCCAACCTCATTATTTCACCTACCATATCAGACAACCTTTGCTGCCCTCTATGAGTTAATGGGTTACCACGCTTATATGACTTCCTAATTTTTTTGAGTACACCAAATGTCTTGATAGGAGCATATTTGAGCTGCATAATTGCCCTACCCAGCTTATAGTTTGTTGAGTACTCTAAAGCAATACTTTTTTTGCATAACTCGATAGCTTTATCCCTTAAAACCTGATTTTGCTTACTCAATTTATTAAAAATCACATTAACACTTTGCTCATCATCATAATCAACAAATGTGCTGAAATAAACTGGAGATATTTCAAAATTCCCAGACCCAGTGAATTTGAAGAAAAATCTAAAAGATTTACTTTTAGCTGGAGCATTTATTTTAAGAGTATTTTTACCATTATACATGCGCGAATATTGATGCGAGATCTTTTTATACTCGTTATTATAAAATACTACCCAGTATTCTAATATTCCTGTAGACATTTTAACATTAATTACGACTTTATATGTACCTTCCGATATAGCACATTTTTTTTCTAACTTAACAGTCTGATAATCAAAATACTTATCAGACATGGTATAGTACACAATCGACTCCTCTCCCTGCCTGACAAATACACTGGTGTACATAGGGAAATCTTTTACTAAAAACTCTTTATCAACATCCTCTACATTTGTCCATAGAAAGTCACTATCGCCTAAAGATATTTGTTTACACACAAAAAAACTTGGCTTAACAATACTCATAACTACTCCTCGGTAGCAACATCAACTAGATTCCACAAAACATTAGAGGCATTATTAATTATACTAACATCGATAGCATTGACACCAGGTGTAACCACCTCTAATATCATACTTAAGCTAACATCAGAAATTAAAACCTCTCCACTTCCAGAAAAACGGAAAACTATTCGATATGAGCAGCACTCTTTCTCAACACTTAATTTTCGAGAATTCCTACCATTGTATAGCCCGATATATTCTGACCTAACCTTTTTACAATTTCGATCATATAAAAACACCCACATCTCGGTAACAACATCCCCAGAGACTCTATTTAATGTACAATCCAAATTATATTCGCCTCCAGAAATGAGACACTCTTTTTCGAAAGATTTTTTTTGAAATTCAAAGTACTCATCAGTCATCTGATAATAACGCTTCGCTCCACTTGGCTGCAAGATCAATACTCTACTCTTACAAGAATCGACATCTTTTATAACTACCATATTACCATTACTTTTAGAAGACATCCACTTGAATTTATCACTAGATAAAGATGTGACTATAGAAATATTTACAAACATTACACTATCCTCATAGATTAACAAAATCAACTAATTTATCAGATTTTAAACCTATAAATTCTCTATGCTTGACCAATGACACCAATACATCAGCATTTTCTTTAGCTTGCTCAAATGACACTAACTGTACATTTTTACGATTAGCTAGTACTGCCGGTAGCTCTTTGATATTTGGCTCAACAGCTAATATATCTACACTATCGATATCTGACAATAACTTTGTAATATCTAGCGCAGGAGACTCTCTTAGATCATCAATATCTGGCTTAAATGCTAAGCCAAGACAAGCTATCTTAGGACTCTTGATACCTTTGATAACTTCTTTTACCTTAGAGATCACATAATGTGGTTTACTATCATTCACGCGTCTTGCTGTACCTATAATCTTAGCATCCTCTGGAAATGCATTTACAATAAACCATGGATCGACAGCGATACAATGCCCACCAACTCCACAACCTGGTTGCAATACATTTACTCTAGGGTGTTTGTTTGCCATTGTAATTAGCTCCCAAACATTGATTCCCATCTTATCACACAGCATACTTAGCTCATTAGCAAATGCAATATTCACATCTCTAAAAGAGTTCTCTGTAAGCTTACACATCTCTGCTGTACGAGCCGTTGTAATACTACACTCGCCTTGTACGACCAGCTTATAAAGAGCTGCAGCATACTCACTACACTTTGGTGTCATACCACCGATTATACGGTCATTCTCCACAAGCTCTCTGATCATTTGCCCTGGCAATATACGCTCTGGACAATGTGCAACTCTAATATCAGAATCCTCACCATGAGTCTGCGGGAAAGTCAGGTCTGGTCTTTGCTCCGCAATCCATGCAGACATTTTTTCAGTAGCACCTACTGGAGATGTTGACTCCAGTATTACTAGATCACCTTTTTTCAAAACTTTAGCCAATGATTTGGCTGCTGACTCGATATAGTCAAGATTTGGCTCATAATCATCACCCTTAAATGGTGTAGGTACAGCTATGATAAATGCATCAGCCTCTTGTGGCTCTGTATATGCTTTTAGCAAGCCTTTAGCAACCACATCTTTGATTAGCTCAGCAAGACCTGGCTCTTCAATATGAATACGACCATCATTGATAGTATCTACAGCATGCTTATTTACATCCACACCTTTGATATGCATACCACCACGAGCAAACACTGCCGCAGTAGGCAAACCAATATATCCTAAACCAACCATACAAACTGAATTAAATTTCATAGTTTTCTATCCTTTTATTTTAGTGATCCAATTTTCTATAAAGTGTAATATTTTTAACGATGCATTACCATCACCATACGGATTGTGTGCATAAGCCATTTTGTTGTAATGAGTCTCATAATCAAGTAGACGAGATACATTAGCCACTATACTATCTGTCTCAGCACCTACTAACATAATAGTACCTGCATCTACGGCCTCTGGTCGCTCTGTAGTATCTCTCATAACTAATACTGGCTTACCAAGTGATGGCGCCTCTTCTTGAATACCACCGCTATCTGTAAGCACCAAATAGCACTTACTAAGCAGATATACAAATGGTAAATAATCTAAAGGCTTAATCAAGAATACATTATCAATATCAGATAAAAGGTCTTGCACTGGCCTTTGTACATTTGGATTTAGATGTACGGGATATACAAAGTCAACATCTGGATATGATTGAGCAAGAGTCTTTAGAGCATTACAGATATTAAGCATACCATCACCATGATTTTCACGGCGATGTCCAGTCACAAGCACTATCTTTCTATCAGACAAACTATAACCTTCAGATACAATAAAATCAGCAACCTGCTGCTCAAGCTCTGGCTTAGATTTAATCTGATATAATACCATAAACAATGCATCAATCACAGTATTACCTGTGACTAATATTTTGCTATCCATGATATGCTCTTTAATCAAGTTTTCCTTGTTTTTCTCAGTAGGAGCAAAGTGGAATTTTGAAATCTGTGTAGTCAGAAGTCTATTTGCCTCTTCTGGCCATGGTGAATATAGATTGCCTGTTCTAAGTCCAGCTTCTACATGCCCCACCTTTATTTGCTGATAAAAACATGCTAGAGATGTTGCAAATGTTGTAGTTGTATCACCATGCACTAGAACAATATCTGGCTTGTAATCAATCAAAACATGACGCATACCAAGCAATATTCTTGTCGTCACATCATACAAATCCTGACCTGGCTTCATAATATTAAGGTCATAATCTGGTACGACTTCAAAAAGATTAAGAATTTGATCTAGCATTTGTCTATGCTGCCCAGTTACACAAACCTTCATCTCCACTACTGATGCATGCTTCTCAAACTCTTTCACAAGAGGAAGCATTTTAATTGCCTCCGGACGCGTCCCAAATACAAGCAAGACTTTTCCTTTCACATTTGTCTCCTAAGTTATGTTTATAGATTAGATTAGATTAGATTAGATTAGATTAGATTAGATTAATTCTAGCAGCATAATATTGATTTTTGAAGTTTTTTGTTCAGATCAATATATAGAGGGAAAAGAGCAGAGTTCAGAGCTAAAGTAATTTTGAATTTTGATAATTATAAAATACTCCACCTAGCCTCCTCTAATAATAGAGGAGTGATATTTTAATATACTAGACTGTTCATAACTAAGAATTTAGAATTTAAAATCAATTACATCGGAGCTATAAACACTCTAGCTGCAAAGGCAATCTGGAACACAATCTGTGATATCGTAGCCAAGATAGGTAATGCCTCTGACATACCTTCATTCGGAACTATTATCTGATCTCCACCTT
>NZ_WBSX01000140.1 GCF_009823375.1 Francisella noatunensis subsp. noatunensis
CCTCATGTTTTAATCTACCACAAATAAGTTCCGGAGATATCTTCTTTTTTAACAAAGCTATTATTAGCTTTTTAACTTTACAGGATAGCTTATGATTATTTGAAGTTCTGCGGCTTTGATATAGCTTCTGTGCTATCTCAGCATTATAGTCACTATTTATACTAGTGCGATTAAGTTCCTTTTTTATAGCTCTTTCACTATAGCCAATTTTATTGGCTATTTGAGATGTTTGGTATCCTAATTTAAGTAATTCTTCTATACAATATCTATTTGAAAGAGTTAAGTGCTTTGGCATTTTTTAGTTCCTTATCGTTTATTTTAGTTTCGTCAAAACCTAATAAACTATATTTGGAACTCTCTTTCAACTATTTAAAACTTTCAGAATACAATCTAGCATTAATGTATTTAAAAAAATCTATCTCGAGTTATTGGTATCATACTGCTTAATTTTTGTAATATTGATAATATCTTGTATCTTGATGTTTTATGCTGAGCATGGTGCTCAACCTCAGGTTTTTTCATCTATATCCAATACTTTATGGTGGGGTGTTATTACTCTTACTACGGTAGGTTATGGAGATATGTTTCCTATCACACTTTTAGGCAGGTTAATAGCAGCAATAGTTTCTATGTTGGGAATTGGCGTTTTCGCTATTCCAAGTGGTTTGATTGGGGGGGTGCTTTTATTGACGAAATACGTCAAGAAAGAGAATTAACTGCTAAAAATAAACAAAAAGTATAATAATTATCTAAAAAGCATTTTTTATATACTAAAAAGTCTTGAAAAAATAGCAATAACTCTCATATACATAATTATCATAAAGTTATTTGAAAAAGTATAACAAAAGAGGGTTATATAAATGTCAGAGAAAAAATATACATTTGAAACAGAAGTTGATAAGTTGCTTCATCTTGTGATCCATTCATTATATTCAAATCGTGAAATCTTCTTAAGGGAGCTTGTATCTAATAGCTCTGATGCTATCGAGAAACTAAGATATGAAAGTATCTCAAATGCAGCTTTGAATGAAGATGATGCTGATTATGTTATCAGAATTGATTTTGATAAAGATGCAAAGACAATTACTGTTAGTGATAATGGTATTGGTATGACTGAAGAAGAAGTTATTGAGAACCTTGGTACAATCGCAAAATCAGGTACCAAGAAATTTTTAGAAAGCTTAACTGGTGATAAAAGCAAAGATAATGACTTAATTGGTCAGTTTGGTGTTGGTTTTTATTCATCATTTATCGTTGCTGATAAAGTTACAGTTAGAACTAGAAAAGCAGGTCAGGATAAATCTCAAGCTACTAAATGGGTTTCAGATGCTCAAAATGGCTTCACAGTTGAGACTATTACAAAAGAAAAGCGTGGTATAGAGATTACTCTCCATATTAAGGAAGAGCATTTAGATTTACTTGAGTTTCATTTGCTTAAAGGTCTGGTTAATAAGTATTCAGATTGTATCAATACTCCAATTCAAATGAAAAAAGTTGAACATGATAAAGATGGTAAAGAAACTATCAAAGATGAGTATGAGACAATAAACAATACTAAGGCTATTTGGTTAAGATCAAAAGAAGAAGTAACTGATGAAGAGTATCAAGAGTTTTATAAATATATTTCTCATGATTTTGCAAATGCTTCAATGTGGATACATAACAAAGTAGAAGGTAATCTTGAGTATAATAGCTTGTTGTATATTCCTGAGAATAAGCCTTTTGATTTCTGGAATAGAGATAAGGATTATGGACTATCACTATATGTGCGTAGAGTCTTTATTATGGAGAATAAGGAATTATTACCTCCATATTTAAGATTTGTTAAGGGTGTGATTGATTCTGCTGATTTACCACTTAATGTATCACGTGAGATATTACAGCATAATAAAGTTATTGATAAGATCAAAAAAGCAATAACGACTAAAATTCTAAGCGAACTTAAGAAGTTAGCTAGTAAAGATACAGAAAAATATCAAAAGTTCTGGGATAGTTTTGGTCAGGTGCTGAAAGAAGGTGTTTCTGATGATTACTCAAACAAAGAAAAGATCGCTGGCTTATTAAGATTTGCGACTACTGAAAGTGGTGATGCTAAACAGACTGTATCATTAGCAGATTACATCTCACGCATGAAAGAAGGTCAAGATACTATTTACTATATTACATCTGATAGTTATAAGGCTGCTGCAAATAATCCGCAACTTGAAGCATTCAAGAAGAAAGGTATCGAAGTTATCTTGATGACAGATAGAATCGATGAATGGATGATGTCTACTTTGACTGAGTTTGATGGTAAGTATATGAAGTCTATTATCAAAGGTGATATTGATCTTGATAAATTTGAGACTCCAGAGAACAAAGAGAAATTTGAGAAAGAAGCGAAAGACTTTGAAAGTGTTTTAAAAGAAATCAAAGAAGTTTTAAAAGATAAGGTTGAAGATGTACGTTTGTCTAAGCGTTTGACAGACTCTCCAAGCTGTGTGGTTGTAAATGACTATGGTATGAGTTTACACATGCAAAAGATGATGGAAGAGGCTGGTCAAGGGTTTATGCCTGGTATGGGTATGAAGCCTATCTTAGAGCTTAATGCAGAGCATAATTTAGTTCAAAAGCTTAAAAATGAAGCAGATACAGAAGTATTTGCTGATTTATCTGAGCTTTTACTTCTTCAGGCAATGTTTGTTGAAGGTGCTAAGATAGAAGATCCAATGGCTTTTGTTAAGCTTGTGAATAAATATATTAGATAGTTTTTTCTTTCCTTTTTATCTTCATATTTCTTATTTATAATCTATTAGTAGTATTGTTTTACTTAATAATATGGTTTTATGTCATCTAAATTTTTTACAAATCAATTAGATAATGCTATAGAAGTCAATGAGACTCCTATTATCGACAATAGTGTTGGGTAAAATATGGACTTAAAAATTGAAGATTGTTATACAATCGCTGATATAGAAGAAAAGCATAAGAAAGTATTAGATAAAACTAAGAAATTTTTTGACATCTCTTCTAATGAAAATCATTCATTTGAATATTATAGGTGTAATAGAACTAAGGGGAATCGTGAGGATGAATTGGAAATTAACTTATCGAAATCTAAAACAATAATTTTTGATGAAGGTTTTTTATTACCTAATTTAAATGTTCATTGTGGTGAGAAAAATATAAATCTTGTATTCACAGGTCCAGGGTTTTGTACTGATAAGAGTATAAAGATTATAGGGTCAGGAAATGCTTCTGTATTTTTCATAGACTGTGAGTTTCTAAATAGTGCCTTCCTGATAGATATTCAAAGTAGTAGTTGTCGATTAGGGCCATCAAATCATTTAATGATGATTGATAATAGTTATAAAAAATTAGACCCAAGATATGGTGTTATGAAATACTCTGGTAACGAATTATCTTTGATATATAAAAGTGATAGAGGAGTTGATTTCTATAGCTAGATTGTATTCTCAATGTTTATAGAGATACCAAAATGTACTTCATTAGGTGTCAAGTAATTTAAACATTTCTTAGGTCTATTATTCAAGTCTATCTGTAACTTTCTAATGTATTGATGAGATATATTGTTAAAGTTAGTACCTTTAGGTATAAATTGTCTGATATACCTATTCATGTTTTCATTAGTACCTCTTTGCCAAGGACTGTATGGATCAGCAAAGAATACTTTGATGCCAGTCTTGCTAGTTAGCTTCTTATGTTTAGCAAACTCTTTACCATTATCAAATGTAGCTGTTAATATTTTATGACCATTAGATACTTTGTACAATATTCTATTGATTGAATTAGCTGTTCTATCTATAGACTTGGCTAAAATAGTAAATCTGCTAGCTCTATCGACCATTGTTACAATAGCACTTTTATGGTCTTTACCAACAATAGTGTCACCTTCAAAGTGATAAAGATTTTTTCTATTAGCACTGCTAGGTCTTTCAGAAATACTCGCTCTATCCTTTATCTTAACTTGTTTAGAGTCACCTTCTTTTTTGTATTTATATTG
>NZ_WBSX01000141.1 GCF_009823375.1 Francisella noatunensis subsp. noatunensis
TCTATTTGAAAGAGTTAAGTGCTTTGGCATTTTTTAGTTCCTTATCGTTTATTTTAGTTTCGTCAAAACCTAATAAACTATATTTGGAACTCTCTTTCAACTATTTAAAACTTTCAGAATACAATCTAGCTTTTAAAAATATTGAGAGTAATGATTGTAGGCTAAAAACACAGCTAACACGAATGGTTGTTGATATTAGTTGTAATTCTATAGATAGAAAAACTGTTTCTGCTCTTAATGTGGAGTTTCCAAGGATTAATGAGAAATATCTAGTAAAAAACTATCGTTATGCTTATCTAGTTATGCGTACAACTCAAGCAGAATTTTTTAATAGCATAATTAAAATAGATTTATCAAATAATGATATCATTGAATATTGCTTTGGAAATGATTATGTCTCGGAACCTATATTTATAGCTAATCCACAAGCTCAAACTGAAGATGATGGTCTTTATATTTGTAAATGTTATCGATACGGACAAGAAACTTACTTATATTGTCTATTTAAATGCAACTGATTTAAGTTTAGTATATAAAGCATATTTACCAATCCTAATTCCTCCAGCTCTGCATGGGGTATACTTAAAGTAGTATTTTATGAAAAATATAATTTTTGATTTTGATTCAACATTGATTAAAAAAGAATCGTTAGAGTTAATCTTAGAGCCATTATTAAAACAATCTCCTTCAAAGCTAAAAGAAATTGAGCATATTACCAATTTAGGTATGCAAGGAGACATTTGTTTTAGAGAATCTCTTGAAAGAAGATTAGCTATTGCAAGTCCAACAAAGCAAAGTATCAAAGATTTTGCAGATAAGTATTGTCCTGATTTATTGACAAGTGGTATCAAAAAATAATCGAAACACTTAGAAATAAAGGTTATCAAATATGGATTTTTAGTGGTGGATTAACGGAGAGTATTGAGCTATTTGCAGATTATTTGCATATTCCACGAGACAATATATTTGCAGTAGATATTGTTTGGAATGACGATAGAAGCTTTAAGACTCTCGATAACTCTAATGGAGCATGTGATTCAAAGTCAAGCGCTTTTGATAAAGTCAAAGATTTGATAAATGGTGATATTATAGCTGTTGGTGATGGTTATACAGATTATCAGCTATATGAAAGCGGTTATGTTAATAAGTTCATAGCATATTTTAAACATGTTGAAAGAGAAAAAGTGTTACAATTATCTAAATATATAGCTAGAAATGTAGATGACTTAGAGCTATTGCTTTTCTAACTTTTTGGCAGATATTTCAGAGTGAATAAATGCTATAAACAATACTAGTATTCCTATAGAACCACTAAACCATTCTGGAATATGAACGAATATCTTTAGTAATAGTACAGCTGCTAAAAAACCAATAGCGTAGTGAGCACCATGTTCTAAATATATATATTTTGCCAGAGTTTTCTTTTCTACAAATAGTATGGTCAGTGATCTTACAAACATTGCACCAATACCAAGACCAATCATAATTATGATAATATTTGCTGTAATAGCGAATGCACCAATTACACCATCAAAACTAAATGATGCATCTATTATTTCAAGGTAAATAAATCCCATTATGCCGTTGCGAGCAACTGTCGAACTATCTATATGCGATGTATCAAATATGGAGTTAAGCATACCAATGCTTTCATGTACAACTATACCAAAAAAGTAAGCAATTGCTAAACTGCCTTGATAATCAGGTTCTGCATCATAGATGATTATTAAGCCAATAAAGATTGCAAATAGAATATACCCACCATTATAATCACGTATTTTTCTTGTAATCCTATTGTTCTCAATTATAGGTATCCAATGATGACCTTCATTTTCACTGAGAAAAAAGTTCAGAAAAACCATAAGTAAGAAACTACCACCAAAACTGCAAATATAGGGCATCGAATGTTCTAATATATTTTGATACTGTTGAGGATCGTTTAGAGCAAGTGTAACTACGTTAGTAAAATTAATACCACTTGTGACACTTACCAATAAAATTGGGAATAATAAACGCATACCAAAAACGGCAATCGGTAAACCTAAGTAGATAAAGATTTTTTGCCATTTTTGTGACATTTGTCCAAGAATTTTTGCATTGATGACGGCATTGTCAAAACTAAGAGAAATTTCAAGTATGGCCAGAATTAATACCGAGTATATTGTTTCTAATGGAGCAGTTGGATAAATAAATATAGCAATACCGATACCAACAAGAGTTACAAAGAAAGAACCATAGAAGTATTTTAAAATTTTCAAAGCGATCAAAAAGTATGTTTTTAACGAGTAGATTTTAACATATAATGATATTTTACAAGATATTTTCAAGGTAGTTATATGTCGTTAGCATTGTATACGATTATTTTTTTAGGATTATGTTTCTTTTTATGGCGTAATTTTATGAAAAATAAGGAATATGCTGTAGATGTTGCTCAACGTTCAACGGCAAAATATGATTTAGAGTTGCTAGATGAAACTGTTTGTTTACGTAAAATAGATGTTAAGCTTGAGAATAGGCGTTTAGTTTTTTATAGAGTATATTCATTCGACTATAACAGTTCATTATCTGATGACAGATTTAGAGGATATATAGTAATAAGAAACGGTAGGCTTGATGATATTGTTATATCAGAATTTGAGAAGGCTGATGTTGTTAGAGAAAATATAGTATCTGAACAATTTGAGGATTCTCAATCACGATCATCAGTACATAATATTATAAATTTTGATGAAGAAGGAAAATTATGATTATTCATTTACACCAGTTACCAAAGTTAAAAGGCAGAAATTATAGCTGTAGTCCTTTTTGTCTAAAACTTGAACTATATCTAAAAGCTACTGATTTGAGTTATCAGAATCATTTTAGTTTGGAGTTTAATAAGTCACCAACAGGTAAGATACCATATATAGAGACTATGGGGAAGAAATTTGCTGATAGCAATCTCATTATCGAAATGTTGGATAAGCAAAATCATAATAATTTGGATGAGCATCTAAATTCTGAGCAAAAAGCCATATCTACAGCATTTATAAGGCTATGTGAGGATAGCTTGTATTGGGTTGGAGTATATAGTCGTTGGGCTGATAAAGATAATTATACATGGAAGAAGGATTTTCTAGAATCCACTAAACTACCAAAGGCCATGGCGAGTATAGTTTATCCTGTTGCAAAGAGAAATATTCTACGCCAATTAAAGGCTGCTGGTGTTACAAACCTAACCAATAATGAAATTTATTCAAAAGCTGAGCGTGACTTAAAGGCTATAGCAGATTATTTGGGTGAAAAAGAGTATTTCTTCAATTCTAAGCTATCATTAGTAGACTTGGTAGTGTTTAGCTTTCTAATTAATATTGCTGACGGCGGTTGTGGGCGAAGATTGCAGAACTTTTTGGTTAGTCTTAAACTTGATAATTTTATTAAAAATATGCAAGAATCATTTGAGCTTGATTTTTAATCTACTCGCCTACTTTTCTACTAAGTGAAGTAGTACTTTAAAGAAGCTAGATTGTATTCTGAAAGTTTTAAATAGTTGAAAGAGAGTTCCAAATATAGTTTATTAGGTTTTGACGAAACTAAAATAAACGATAAGGAACTAAAAAATGCCAAAGCACTTAACTCTTTCAAATAGATATTGTATAGAAGAATTACTTAAATTAGGATACCAAACATCTCAAATAGCCAATAAAATTGGCTATAGTGAAAGAGCTATAAAAAAGGAACTTAATCGCACTAGTATAAATAGTGACTATAATGCTGAGATAGCACAGAAGCTATATCAAAGCCGCAGAACTTCAAATAATCATAAGCTATCCTGTAAAGTTAAAAAGCTAATAATAGCTTTGTTAAAAAAGAAGATATCTCCGGAACTTATTTGTGGTAGATTAAAACATGAGG
>NZ_WBSX01000142.1 GCF_009823375.1 Francisella noatunensis subsp. noatunensis
AACTAGCAAGACTGGCATCAAAGTATTCTTTGCTGATCCATACAGTCCTTGGCAAAGAGGTACTAATGAAAACATGAATAGGTATATCAGACAATTTATACCTAAAGGTACTAACTTTAACAATATATCTCATCAATACATTAGAAAGTTACAGATAGACTTGAATAATAGACCTAAGAAATGTTTAAATTACTTGACACCTAATGAAGTACATTTTGGTATCTCTATAAACATTGAGAATACAATCTAGCAAATAAACTATCGTAGTGACAGATTATTGATCTGTCTGTTTTCTTATGACAGTACAATGTACTGTCACTATAAATATTTGCTTAAACAAGCCACCCTTTCTCTACAGCCAAATCAATCTGTCCTTTTACATATTGCCATAGCTCTGGAGCAATGTCTTTTAATTCTGAGTTTCTACTAATAACTTTTTCTTTAGGTACTTTGCCATAAACTACCCAACTACCACCATTATTCTGCATATTTTGCAAAACTGGAACTGCTTTTTCTATAGCTTTTGAGTATTTAGCTTCCAATGTTTGATTATCTTCAAACTCAATCCATAAAGCCTTATACTCTTCTGCTTCGCCTTCTGGTAACAATGAAAATATTTTCTCTAAAGCTTCTAGTTCTTTATCATTCTGCTTAGCAAGTACTGCATGATTATCAAAAGCATAAGTATCACCTGCGTATATCTCAACAATATCATGGATCAATAGCATCTTAAGCACTTTTAGCATATCAAGCTCTTCGCTTGCATATTCTTGTAATATAACGCCCATAAGAGCTACGTGCCAACTATGTTCTGCTGTATTCTCTCTACGATTATTATCACACTTTATCAATGCTCTACGATATACGCCTTTTAGCTTGTCTATCTCTTGGATAAAACTTATTTTCTTTTCTAAATTTGTCATTTTGCTCCACAAATATTATAAATTCCCCTTCAAAATATTGAATGGGTGGCAACCTTTAGGTTGACGGGGTAGTGTTTTTATACTTAGCAATAACCTCTCGCTCATCAAAATACTCTTTAATACCATTTTTATCAAGATAGCACTCATGTCCTTTGCCAGCTAATAGAATAACATCGTTAGCTTTCGAGTTTTCAATAGTATATTTGATAGCTTTTTCTCTACTATCAATAAAAGTATGCCTTTCAGGATGACTAAAACCTTTTTTGATATCATCAAAAATACTTTCAATATTTTCAAAACGGTTATTATCTTCTGTAACTACTACTTTATTAGCGTATTCTTCTGCTATTTCAGCCATTATAGGTCTTTTGGTAGTATCTCTATTACCACCACAACCAAAGATACACCATAGATTATTTGGATAATAGTTTGCTAAAGTTTGTAGAGCTTTTTCCAAAGCATCTGGAGTATGCGCATAATCAATTATGATTTTAGCGCCATTTGCTAATGCTATTACTTCCATACGGCCTTTTACAGGTTTTAATTTAAAAATATTTTCTAGAAGTTGTTCTCTAGTAGAGCTATCATCTAATACTGCTAAACTTAAACCTAAATTCATTAGATTAAATTCGCCAACTAAAGATGTTTGATAAGTACCAGTATACTTTTGAGAAATATATAAATCAAAGCTTGTTTGCATACTCTCTATACTTTTAGATTCTAGATAAATATCTGCTTTTTTTGATTTTAAACTTACCGTTACTATCTCACAGTCGCAAACTTCACACAGTTTCTGACCATATTCATCATCTATATTTATTACAGCTTTTTTAAGGCTTTTAAATTGAAACAATTTTGCCTTAGCCTCAAAATAATTATCCATAGTCTTATGATAATCAAGATGATCATGACTAAGATTACTAAATACCACAATATCAAAATCTAAACCTTCAGTACGCTTTTGATCCAATGAATGAGAAGATACTTCCATAACAAGATTTTGATAATCTTTATAATATGAAATAGTTTGATACAAAGATAATATATCTAATGTCGTATGGGTACTTTCTTGTAGATCTGGATAAATCCCATTGCCATTTGTACCTAGTAATAATGATTTTTGACCAATTAATTTTTTTAATTGAGCAATATAACTAGAAATCGATGTTTTACCATTTGTACCTGTTATACCTATTATATTTTGAGGTTTTTTATAATCATAAAACCATATAGCAAGGTTCGATAGCTTCTCTTTTAAACTTTGAATATAGAAAACACGTTTTTGATCTTCAAATTCATGACTATCTGTTAATACTAAGCTGACATTTTTAGCTAAAACACTATCAATATATTTATTACCATCAGTTGATAGTCCTTTGAGAGCTATAAATACTGATTTCTCATCACATTTACGACTATCCAAAGATAGCGATTCAATTTGAAAATTATTTGGAGATAAGGTTTGAATATCTAGAAATTTTAATATTTGACTGATAGATCTCATAGCGAACCAACCCAATGTGTCATTCTATGGCTTGACCATAGAATCTATTCAAATTTTAGCATATACATGGATACTACGGTCGAGCCGTAGTATGACAGATTAGAAAATTACTTTTTAAAAGCTGGAAAACCTAATTTTTCTCTAACACTATAATATTCTTTAGCTACTTCTAAAGCTAACTTTCTAACTCTTAGAATATAGCCTTGTCTTTCTGTCACAGATATTGCATGACGCGCATCTAATAAGTTAAATGTATGTGAAGCTTTCAATACAAACTCATAAGCTGGAATTGGTAGATTTTTTCCTACTAGTCTATAACCTTCTTTCTCTAATAAGTCAAACTGTTTGAAAAGCTCCTCAACATTAGCTTCTTCAAAGTTATAAGTAGACATCTCAATTTCATTTTGTAAGAATACATCACGATAATATAAAGGACCATTTTGGGTATTAGCCCATAAGATATCATACATGCTATCAACATTTTGAATATACATAGCTAGTCGCTCAAGACCATAAGTAATCTCACCCATTACAGGCTTACACTCAAGTCCACCTACTTGTTGAAAATATGTAAACTGTGTAATCTCCATACCATTTGACCATACTTCCCAACCAAGTCCCCAAGCACCTAGAGTTGGCGACTCCCAGTTATCTTCAACAAAGCGAATATC
The DNA here is from genome assembly GCF_009823375.1 of Francisella noatunensis subsp. noatunensis. GTDB lineage: Bacteria > Pseudomonadota > Gammaproteobacteria > Francisellales > Francisellaceae > Francisella > Francisella noatunensis. The sequence goes on from NZ_WBSX01000142.1 coordinate 3,099, forward strand.
ATTCTCTAATGGATCTATACCTAGCTCTCTAAGTGAACCAAGATATAACTCTTGAATATCATCAGGCGATGGCTTCATCACAACTTGATATTGATAATAATGTTGCGTACGATTTGGATTCTCACCATAACGACCATCTGTAGGTCTTCTTGATGGCTGAACATAAGCCGCTATCCATGGCTCTGGACCTATCGCTCTTAGAGTTGTCGCTGGATGAAATGTCCCAGCTCCTACTTCCATATCTAATGGCTGAATAATCGCACAACCTTTAGATGCCCAGTAATGATGTAGTTTTAAAATAATTTCTTGAAATGTAAGCATAGTAATTAAAATTTTTACATAATTATAATTTTGTAAAAGATTTTATCATATTTAGATATCAATAAATATTATAGCTAGATTGTATTCTGAAAGTTTTAAATAGTTGAAAGAGAGTTCCAAATATAGTTTATTAGGTTTTGACGAAACTAAAATAAACGATAAGGAACTAAAAAATGCCAAAGCACTTAACTCTTTCAAATAGATATTGTATAGAAGAATTACTTAAATTAGGATACCAAACATCTCAAATAGCCAATAAAATTGGCTATAGTGAAAGAGCTATAAAAAAGGAACTTAATCGCACTAGTATAAATAGTGACTATAATGCTGAGATAGCACAGAAGCTATATCAAAGCCGCAGAACTTCAAATAATCATAAGCTATCCTGTAAAGTTAAAAAGCTAATAATAGCTTTGTTAAAAAAGAAGATATCTCCGGAACTTATTTGTGGTAGATTAAAACATGAGG
>NZ_WBSX01000143.1 GCF_009823375.1 Francisella noatunensis subsp. noatunensis
GGGGTTGTTTGCAGAGCCCTCCATTTTTTTGGTTTTTCAAATTTAACGATTCAAAAAGCTCTCTAGCTCTTCAATCAAAACATCAGCTAAACTCTCAAAGTTAATATCATCACTTTTTGATAGAAATTTATAGCGTCCAACAAAATTTATATGTTGCCAAGCTACAGGAGATATTTTATGCATTATCTTCTCAGCTTTCTCTTTACCATACTTCAAAAGAAGTCTCTCATAAATATTTGATAACAATATCGCATTATAAGCTATAGTACAGTTAGCAACTAATCGTGAAGCATGATTATATAATTCATTTTCCATTGCTCTACCTCCTGAAAGAACTCCACTATGAACCTTTCTAATAGTTCGTTGTAGCTGGTGGTATGCTTCAGTTCTATTTCTAGCTTTTTTTATATTTTTGCGTAGCTCTTCATCATTTATCAAATTTAAAATATGAGTTGTTCTGAATATTTTATTATACTCCCATAAGGCTTTCTTTAGTATTAAATTTCTCCTATGAGAAGATAGCTTCCTTACAATTGTTGCTTGGGTATTGTGCTGCAGTATCAAAGATAACAAAACTCTAAGTATTTCTCTTTTTTGGCTTTTAATTAAAGAGATATCAACTTGTGACTTAGGTTTAAAAAATCCAGAATATTCATCTACTGGTCTTGTAGAATATAAATTATTCACTTGGTCTTTAAGACTTGCAAAACTAGGAGTGAATTCAGTATCTATAGCATCTAACACAACAAAATTCATCTGGTTTATTGAATGGTTATCACCAGTTAACATATCAATTTTCACATCTGTATTATTGTGGTAGATCAGATCGAAAGCAAAATAGCTCTCATGTTCATTACAACCAATCACTCTAGAGTTAAGAGCTACATGGTTAGCTACTAATGTCATTATTGATATACCTTGAGAGCTACCAAAATATTTTTTTGAATGTCTTGCCTGAATGGTTTTACGCTTAACCTTGTACTTTGAGCCATCTATGTCAGAAAGAATCATATCTTCTTTGATATTCCATACTTTAAAGATAGGGAGTGAAAGTATTAAATTTGCAACTGCATCATTAGCTTCTTTAAGAGTTGATTTTCTAATAAAATTTGTTTGTGTTGAAGTTAGAGTATTAATATTGAGATTACATATCTCAGCCATTTTTTTGACTCCAAATCCAAATGCATCAGCTAATATACAAGCCAAAAGCGACTTTTTATCAGGAGACTGTTTACTGAATCTTGGTTTGATATGAGTAAACTTCTCCCAAAGGCCTGCTTTATCCGAGATGGTCAAAAGTAGATCTGTAATGTCTATTTTATTAACAGAACTAAAAAAGTTCTCTTTATATGTTGAGTTATCTGTATCATAGCTTAAACTCCAAGTTAAATCATCTGAGTTTAAAAGATTGAATCCAATATTCAAACCTTTGTTAATATTATTATTTGTCCTAATCCATGCCTCATGGTTTAATTTTGAGATATTATCTAGATGCTCATCACAATATATAGGTATCTTACTATAGCCATATTGTTCAGCAATATTTTCAATATTATCCAATACCTCATCAGATACCAGATCATCTTTTAAATTTTTATACGAATGGCTGTCAGGACAAAATAACGTACCAGAATCAAAAGCATTATAAATTCTCTTGTATACATAGAATTCAAACCTAGTTGAATTAAGGTGATCATCTTCCCCTGACTTAAGATAATTTACGATATGTCCAGGAACTGTAACACCCAGGTCATCTTTTATTTTGATTTTTGAAGGAGATTTACTTTTATTATAGTGATTTTTTAAAATATTGATTAGTTCAATAACTTGGCTATTTTTCCAACTATGGTCAAAATCAACATTCATTATTAACGGCCTTAAATAACAGGCAATAATCCTAGATTTAGTCTCAATAAATTCCCATCTAGACTTTTCTCGATCGAAAAATTTACCTTCAATAGCATCCGCTATAATATTATAATCTTGCTCAGGTAAGACTTTATATGCTTCTTCTAAAAACATACGATGAGGCTGATCTGGATCTACTGATTTAGAAGATATTAACCTTAATATTGCAGATACTTTAGGATATGACTCATACAAAATAGCATTATGTTTCATCTCCTCAGAACTAATATACTCACTAGATAATCTATTTAGAGCTCTATAATGATATATAAAGCTAACAATTAAGTTGTCCATACATTGCTGATATTTTACATGTATGTAACATAATAAATATAACGACTGTAACGTTTTATTTAGCATGCGTATTCTAGATGGAGAATAATGCTCAATTAAGCTTGCATAATAGCATATACAGTTGTTTGACACTTTTAGTGATGGTAAGAATTCTTTACAAAAGCTATAAATAGTTTTAAGAGATTTAGTTACTCGTATAGCACTGCTAATAAATTGTAGTTGAAAGCCTTTTTGATCAGATTTAATTTCAGATAAATCTGTAATAGTTTCTGTATTTATAAGTTTGTTAATTTGTCTGTCTATAGTATCAGGAATCAAGGTAATAACACCCTGCAACCTCGAGTTTTCAATAGATATACAGCAAGTAAATAAATCTTGTAAGTTTCTATAAGTTGGTAAAATTATTTTTTGATTTTCAAAATAAATTAGAAGCTCTCTTAGAGCATCTTTAGGGTTAGCATGGCTTCTTAAAAGATTTAAGAGATGGTTTTCAACTTTACTTTTATCTCTATCTTTCCAGCTTGTAAATCCTAAGAATTCTGTAATATCTTTTATCTGCTTGATTCTTGAATCATATCCAAGCTTATCTTTGAATTTATGACTAAGCTCGCCAAGAATATTTTTAGTAATGAATTTTAAATCATCAGAATATTCATCAAAGAGGATATTATCAAAAAATAATCCTCTTGCTTTGAAATAACCAAGTTGGAATACAAGGGTAGCTCTTGTTTTATTTATGGAAGCTTTAGTATTAACAAACTTTCTTTCAGACTCATCAAGATCAAAAAACACTTCTCGATCTAATTTGGTAAATTTATGGATTGTGTAAAGATCATTTATTTCCTGTGGAGTCAGCAGGTTAATTCTATGACTATTTTTTGTCATACGCTTGTATGGAAAAACCCTCGTTTAGACTTACAAATCATTTTGGAGTAAAAGCAAACATAAAAACAGTTATTTTTGTAAGAAAATGCTATTTACTTTATCAAGGTTAAGATAAGCTATAAATATTAATGATAAGTGAACAGTATAATGAAATATGGCTACGCTAGAGTTAGCACTAAAGACCAATCCTTAGATATGCAGATAGATAGCCTTAAAAAATCTGGTTGTCAAAAAATATTTTCCGAAATTGCTAAAGGAGCTAAAGCTGATAGATCTGAGTGGCTCAAACTACTTGATGAAATTTCTGAAGGTGATACATTGGTTGTTTGGAAATTTGATCGTATGGGAAGATCTTTGCATCATCTTATAAAAGTAGTTAATGATTTGCTAAATAAAAATGTTGGTATCATAAGTTTGAACGATCCTATTGATACTACAACTATACAGGGCAGATTAATGTTTAATATTTTTGCCTCATTAGCTGAATTTGAAAAAGATTTAATTAGAGAAAGAACAATGGCTGGGTTAAAGTCTGCAAGATCTAGAGGAAAAATGGGAGGTCGCCCAAAAGGTTTATCCGAGGAAGCTAAGAAAAAAGCACGTATTGCTGAAGCTCTTTACAAACAGAAAGAGTTAACTACTCAAGAGATAGCTAATCAACTAAATATTTCACGTACAACTTTATATGATTACCTTAAGTTTAGAAAGGTTGTTGTTGGTAAGAATTATTAAAAAACCGAAAAAATGGAGGGCTCTGCAAACAACCCC
>NZ_WBSX01000144.1 GCF_009823375.1 Francisella noatunensis subsp. noatunensis
CCTCATGTTTTAATCTACCACAAATAAGTTCCGGAGATATCTTCTTTTTTAACAAAGCTATTATTAGCTTTTTAACTTTACAGGATAGCTTATGATTATTTGAAGTTCTGCGGCTTTGATATAGCTTCTGTGCTATCTCAGCATTATAGTCACTATTTATACTAGTGCGATTAAGTTCCTTTTTTATAGCTCTTTCACTATAGCCAATTTTATTGGCTATTTGAGATGTTTGGTATCCTAATTTAAGTAATTCTTCTATACAATATCTATTTGAAAGAGTTAAGTGCTTTGGCATTTTTTAGTTCCTTATCGTTTATTTTAGTTTCGTCAAAACCTAATAAACCATATTTGGAACTCTCTTTCAACTATTTAAAACTTTCAGAATACAATCTAGCGTATTTATTATTTTTTCTGCTTCAGTATATGCTGCAGATGAACAATTAACTAGTGGTGATTTAAATTGTTTACAGGAACAAAAACATCATGGGGAAATAAAAACATGTTTACCATCAAAAAAGCCAGATAATTGTTTAGAAGAAAACTAGAAAAACTAAAATCAAGTGTTCAGGAGTGTAGTTTTAAAGTTAGAGGTGCATTAAGATCAGCACTATAAAACAAATTCTTTATAAAACCTGTCTTTCTATTATAAATGTTAATAATGGTTGTATATTAGTTCTGTAAATGTAGAATTTATTCAAATTAAGATTTTTAGTTAATATTATCATGCAAGAATCATTGAAACTTAGTGAATTTCTTGAGCTTATAAAAAGTACTATAGAAATGAGCTTCGGATATGAAGGCTTTTGGGTAGTTGCAGAGCTATCTGAATGGCGTGGATCTGGTAAACATTACTATGGTGAACTTATAGAGCATGATGGGGTTAGTAAGTTTCCTATAGCTAAAATTAGGTGTAATTGCTGGGCAAATAAAGTTGATTATATCCATAGTAAATTTAGTCAAGCTACTGGTGAAACTCTAAAAACAGATATGAAAGTTTTATTTAAAGTTGCTGTAAATTATCATACTAGCTTTGGTCTTAGCCTAAATATAATAGATATAGATCCTGCTTTTACACTTGGTGATAGGCAAGCTCGTAAAATTGAGATTCTACAAAATTTATCTAAAAAAGGCATTCTAGAAAAAAATAAAGTTATTAAAATGCCAGATGATTTTACCAATGTTGCAGTAATCACAAGTATGACTGCTGCAGGTAAAGGAGATTTCTTCGAAGAGGCTGATAAATTACAAAATTTAAATCTCTGTAACTTTGATATATATGAAGCAAAGATGCAAGGTGCAGAATGTGCAAAAAGTGTCTCGATAGCATTTGCTAAAATAGCAACAATCGCTGATAAATATGATGCGATAGTATTAATCCGAGGAGGGGGCTCTCAAGCAGATCTTGACTGGTTTAATAATATACTACCAGCTGAAAGTATTTGTAATAGTGAAATTCCCGTACTAGTTGGTATAGGACATGAAAGAGATAGTACAGTTTTAGATGAGTTATGTACAAAAAGATTTGATACACCATCTAAGGTTATAAATTATATAGCTACTACAATTGTTGATAATGCAATAAACGCTAAATATAATTATGAATCAATAGTGAGAGTCACTAAAAATCTAGCTAGACAAAATAAATATCAATTAGATAATCTGTATCATAACTTTAAAACACGTTTAGAACATTATCTCTATCAAATGAATCAAAGTGTGGATCATAATTATAGAGAATCAACTTCTATAGCTAGAGGAGTCTCTAAATTATGTGCCAAATCTATGGACACTGTATATCAAAGTATATTACTAAGTTCAAAAAGCTTGATGAGAAGTTATGAAAATAATGTTTATAACTTATATAATCAATCAATTAATAAGGCTCAAAATATTTTAAAATATTATAATCAAACTAGTGAGTCTCTTTATAAACAAATATTATCAGTATCAATAGAGCCAACTCTTAAAAGAGGCTTTAGCTTGACAAAGACAACAGATGGCAAATATATAACAACTCAAAAACAAGCACAAGCTTACTCAGATTTAGAAATAGTTTATGCTGATGGATATATACAAGTAGAGGTGAAAAAAAATGGCAACTCAAAGTAAAAAATTTGCAAAGAATTATCAGATATTAGAAGAAATTAATGAGAAACTTCAAGAGCAACAAGATAATCCGGCTCTTTTAGATGAATTAGCACCAATGCTAGAACAAGCTTCAAAAAGTTATCAGTTATGTAAAGAAAGAATTGCTGCAGCTCAGAAGTTTATAGATGAATTTGAAGGTAATGACTAGAAAACCATTCCTGGCATTTGCCATATTCCAGCTGTTCTAAGAGTATCTTTAATTATTAATAATTTGTTCTAGCAGTTATGTTAGACATTTTGATAGGTAGTTTAGCATTGTAAATTTCTTGCTCAAAAATAGAGTTTGCTCTACGGATATGAAAGTCAGAGCTTATTAGTAAAATATTTTTAACAGGTCTATTTATTTTTTTTGATTATATTTACCGTATTGATAGCATTGGTGACAGTGCTAGTTGATTGATCCTCTTGTATTATACTTTGTGCAGAAACACCATGCTTAATTAGCCATTGTTTCATTTGGTATGATTCTGTCACAACTTCGTGAGCAACTCCGCCTGATACTATGATTATCGCATTAGGATATTTCTTATGTGCTGCTAGGGTTATTTTTAGTCTATCAACTAATATATTGCTCATGGAGCCATCATCATTTAATGAGTATCCTAATGTAACTATTGCTAAAGAGTTTTGATCAATATCCTTTAACTGATCTAATTTTGAGTTTACGCCTAAGTTGAAGTTAGTTTTAGCAGTTTGGATTGCTTGTATGAAGTGAGGCATTTTTGACCATTTAGATTCTTTAAGAATTGCAATATTTTGATTAAAATTATTAGGATCCCAAATCAGAGAATATGCAGCTAAGAATATCTGTAATATTGGGTTATTATAAGACTTTATAGTGCCAAGAGAATTTAATGTTTTTTTAGCATCATTTACTGAATTATTAGATATTTCTAAAGAAGCTAATGCAAGAGTAAGCTGTGTATTGATATAACTATTAGGCTTAGACTCTTTAAGAGCATTTTTTAAAGAGTTGATTGAGCCTTGTAAGTCGCCTCTTTGAGTAATTGAACCGTCATTTTTATCATCAGTCGAAACACTCAAATCATACTGAATATTTGCTATCGCAGTTTGTTGGTTATTGAGGATATCAAGATTAAAATTATTTGATCGACCTGCAAATGTTAAAATAGGTAAAGCTATAATTAGTAAACTTAAGACAATTTTTTTTGAGATTTTCATATTTATGTTTTTGTTAACGAATATTACAAGATAATATAAAAAAATTACTAGCTAGATAGTATTCTCAATGTTTATAGAGATACCAAAATGTACTTCATTAGGTGTCAAGTAATTTAAACATTTCTTAGGTCTATTATTCAAGTCTATCTGTAACTTCTAATGTATTGATGAGATATATTGTTAAAGTTAGTACCTTTAGGTATAAATTGTCTGATATACCTATTCATGTTTTCATTAGTACCTCTTTGCCAAGGACTGTATGGATCAGCAAAGAATACTTTGATGCCAGTCTTGCTAGTTAGCTTCTTATGTTTAGCAAACTCTTTACCATTATCAAATGTAGCTGTTAATATTTTATGACCATTAGATACTTTGTACAATATTCTATTGATTGAATTAGCTGTTCTATCTATAGACTTGGCTAAAATAGTAAATCTGCTAGCTCTATC
>NZ_WBSX01000145.1 GCF_009823375.1 Francisella noatunensis subsp. noatunensis
TAGCTTTTTAACTTTACAGGATAGCTTATGATTATTTGAAGTTCTGCGGCTTTGATATAGCTTCTGTGCTATCTCAGCATTATAGTCACTATTTATACTAGTGCGATTAAGTTCCTTTTTTATAGCTCTTTCACTATAGCCAATTTTATTGGCTATTTGAGATGTTTGGTATCCTAATTTAAGTAATTCTTCTATGCAATATCTATTTGAAAGAGTTAAGTGCTTTGGCATTTTTTAGTTCCTTATCGTTTATTTTAGTTTCGTCAAAACCTAATAAACTATATTTGGAACTCTCTTTCAACTATTTAAAACTTTCAGAATACAATCTAGCAAATCTGTATTTTCAGGTACTTTGTGTAACAATTTTTGGAGGTAGTGTTATGGCGTTGGCTAAAACTCTAAAACCTCGCCACATTGAGCTAATAGCTCTTGGCGGTATTATTGGTATTGGCTCCTGTTTCTTTTTAGGTACAGTGTATGTTCTCTCAGAAGTTGATCCAGCTGCTATCATTGCTTATATATTAGCCGGTATCATAGTGTACTGCGTTACGCTATGCTTAGCTGAATTAACGGCAAATTCGCCAAACTCAGGATCATTTATCCACTATACAGCAAAATACGTCTCTCCTTCGATCGCGTGTGGGATGGGATGGTCATACTGGCTTAACTGGATAATTTATATTCCCTCGGAATGTATAGCTGGGGGAATAATCATGCATACATTTTTGCCTTCTGTACCAACTTATATGTGGGCAACTCTGTTTGGGCTATTTATAACAATCATAAACCTTACTAAAGTTAAGCTCTTTGGTGAGATTGGGTTCTGGTTAGCTCTTATAAAAATCATAGCTCTAGGACTATTTAGCTTAGTTGCTATACTTATATTTTTCAATATTATCAATAATGATACTCGTGGTGTACTAGGTAGCACTTATATTGTTGGTGAAGAGGGTTTTTTTCCTAAAGGAAAATTGATTCTAATCACAACAATGGTCATATTACTAGTAAATTTCCAAGGCTCTGAAATCATTGGATTAGCTGCAAGTGAATCTAATGATGCAGGAAAGCAAATGCCTAAAATTGCCAAACATGTAGCAGTAAGAATTGTAGAATTATATGTAATCCCAGCATTCCTATTAGCAACAATTTTTCCTTGGCAACAAATGAATTTAAGCGACTCTGTATTTGCTACAGCACTACAACACTATCACCTTAACAAATTTGCTGGAGCATTTGCATTTGTAGTATTAGTAGCTGCATTTTCATGTGCAAATAGTGGCTTCTATGCAGCTGTTCGTTCTCTATATGGATTATCTAAAATGCGAATGGCTCCTAGTATTTTTAGAAAATTAAATAGCTCTTCAATACCGCATTATGCTGTGTATGTAAGTATAGCTGGAGTATGGATATTTTTGATACTTTCATTTAAGTTAACTGCTTCGGCTGCGTTTACAAACCTACTTGCTATGTCAGGCTTCACAGCTACCATCCGCTGGATCTGTATATGCTGGTCACAATATAATTTTAGAAAGCAAATGCTACAAAAAAATGTAGTTGAAAAAATGGTATTCAAAACGCCATTATTTCCATATATACCTCTTTTTGGAATTTGGATACAAGTGTTATGCTTAGTACTAACATTATTTAACGAAGATATAAGAGGAGCTTTTTATTTTGGCGCTCCAGCGATGATTATCCCTTGTTGTGTATATTTTTTTATCTCAAAAAGAAAGAGTACAAAAATAATAAAAGAGCCTATTTTTTTGAAAAAGGTATTTTAAGCATACTTAAAAGAGGTTGAGTAACTTTAGAATCTCTATATTTACTTAGACCTATATCCATTTCAATATGTCCTTTCTTAGGATGAGCAATATAAGTGCCCATGATCTTATCCCACCAAATTAGATTAAAACCGAAATTAGAGTTTGTTTCAGCAGGTATTGTAGAGTGATGCACCCTATGCGTATCTGGTGTTACCATAAACAATCTCAAAAATTTATCAAACGATTTTGGTAAGCGAATATTGCCATGATTAAACAACGAAGTACCATTTAAAACAATTTCAAAAATGATAACTGCTAATACAGGTGCTCCAATAAGAAATATTGCCATAAATTTTATTAACATTGACAAAACCATCTCTACAGGATGAAAACGTAGTCCTGTGGTAACATCATAATCCAAATCAATATGATGAACCTTATGAAATCTCCATAGTAATGGTAAATAGTGAAATAATACATGCTGAAGATATATTGCAAAATCTAGAGCTAAAAAAGCTACTACAATCTTAAACCAAGCAGGTATATCAAAAAGATTCAATAATCCCAAATCATATTGCTGACAAAATATAGCCACTCCAACAGTAGCTGCAGGAAATAAGATTCTTAATATAAAAGTATCTAAAAACACTAGCAATAGGTTATTAAACCAACGAGAGACTTTAGAAATCTCTAGCTTGCGCATAGGAGCGACAATCTCCCAAATAGAAATCCCAAGAAGAATAAATAGAAAAAAACCTAACCTAGCTATAACCTCATAACTCATAATCTAATCCGTAATAACCCCACACCACATTCTAGTGCCTCCACCTCCTAGAGGTTTTGGAGTATCTGAGTAATTATCGCCTCCTTCATGAATCATCAAACTGTGTCCCTCAAGCTCTTCTAAAGAATCAAGTCTTGGTGCCACTATAGGTTCAGTCGCTGTACCATCAGCATTTACAACCAGCTCTGGCAAATCCCCTTTATGTCCATTGTCATTATAAGGACCAAGATGTTTACCAGTATTATCAGGATCCCAATGCCCACCCGCAGCCATACCATCATCATCACAACTAGGATTAATATGGATATGCATGCCGTGTACACTTGACGCTGGTAAATTATATAAATAAGGAGTAATAAGCATACCCTCTTGCTTACCATCATGAATATAAGGAGATATTGTAACCATGCCCACTTCTTTTTGAGTTTTAACATCTTTCATATGGACAATTAATTCAAAATCATGATTAAGGTCATACTCTTTCTTCTCAGGCATAAGTGAACAATTCGCCAACAAAAACGTAATCATCCCAACACCTAATAATTTATAAACATTATTCATATACACACCTCTAAAAATTGTAGTTTATACATTTACAATCATACAAATATTTATTTTTTTAATCCATAGTTTAAATTGCAATTAATGTTATCAACTATGCTAGATTGTATTCTCAATGTTTATAGAGATACCAAAATGTACTTCATTAGGTGTCAAGTAATTTAAACATTTCTTAGGTCTATTATTCAAGTCTATCTGTAACTTTCTAATGTATTGATGAGATATATTGTTAAAGTTAGTACCTTTAGGTATAAATTGTCTGATATACCTATTCATGTTTTCATTAGTACCTCTTTGCCAAGGACTGTATGGATCAGCAAAGAATACTTTGATGCCAGTCTTGCTAGTTAGCTTCTTATGTTTAGCAAACTCTTTACCATTATCAAATGTAGCTGTTAATATTTTATGACCATTAGATACTTTGTACAATATTCTATTGATTGAATTAGCTGTTCTATCTATAGACTTGGCTAAAATAGTAAATCTGCTAGCTCTATCGACCATTGTTACAATAGCACTTTTATGGTCTTTACCAACAATAGTGTCACCTTCAAAGTGATAAAGATTTTTTCTATTAGCACTGCTAGGTCTTTCAGAAATACTCGCTCTATCCTTTATCTTAACTTGTTTAGAGTCACCTTCTTTTTTGTATTTATATTG
>NZ_WBSX01000146.1 GCF_009823375.1 Francisella noatunensis subsp. noatunensis
CTATTATGTTACTTTTTGTCATGTGTGTATTCCTCAGTTAAGAGTTTATATTTTGCAAAATAATTCTATCATTCTGCTGCGAATACACCGCTTATTTCTATATTAGATTTTCATCATACACTAGATTCGAGTATAACTCATGAATTCATGTGCCTTATGAAAGTGTAGATATACTCCATCAACCCCAACACCTTCAAAAAGCTGGTCTTTCTCCACAAAAGCCTCCAATGGAGCATTCCATGTTAGCGATAACATATATGTTTTACCCTGAAGTAAACCACCAGAGCCATATTTCTTTCTAACATCATATCTAGATCGACCATCATTAGCATACATAACACCATGACCTGTGGTGAATACTTCATCGATATATTTTTTAACAATCCAAGGTGGATCCATCCACCAACCTGGCATTTGATAAATTACTGTATCAGCCCAAAGCCACTTTTGAATTTCCTCATCTATATCATAACCATCATCAATAACTGTAACTTTAATATCATGATCAATGCTCTTAAGATGACTCTCAGCAATATCATTTAAATATTGATTCAAAGCACCTTTTGAGTGCCCAAATTCTTTTTTACCATTAATTAATAATATTTTTTCATATGTTTTGCCAGTAATAATTAAATAATAGCCAAGTTAATCAATTGGCCTCCTTGACAGACTGCACCGGTATTATGAATACTAATTACAACACCGCCATAAGGTAAAACTAAGTCTTTCTTTTGCATAGTAGATGTCTGAATATATTGACCAATTACATCTCCAGCTTTGAAAATATCGCCAGGCTTAATAAACCACTCATACAAACCACCCTCTATTGCTTTTAAGTGCTTATAGTTAGCTCCATAGACATGATGTCTAATACCACTATTTAATAAATCAGTATTAAAAGGTGAATCAATAATATCTTTATATTTCAGATAATTAAGGATACCTTGAGTCTGCATTTTAGCATTTGTGAAATTTATATACTCTTCAGAGCCTAATTCAAGTGTGTAACCTTCTTTTAGTACTTTTTCATCTCTACCTTGTTTTCTGAACTCTTGAGACAAGTGCCACCATGGACAAAATATAGCTTCATCAAGAGCTCCACCAGCTTTATCATTATCAATAATTAGCATATCTTTATAGCCAAATTTTTCTGCTGTTTGTCTAGCAAACTCTGCAGTATATAAATAAGTAGTAGCATCTGTATCAGTATGTAAATCAAGGACATAATCTGCTTTTTGGGCTTCTCTTTGGACTAGAAGATTTAATCTTTTTGCTCTAGATAGCTCCCACTCATTTGCTAGTTCTTTATCTAATTCTTGCTGTAAAAGATTTTCAAAAGCTTGCTCATACTCCGCTGTAGATGAGCTGATATGTTCTTTGACAAATGCTGAATAATCAATAGATGGGTAAAAATAGTATCTATTAAAATTATCTCCTGTTGCCGAGTCAAATCTACCTTGGTGCCCTGCTCCTATAAATACATCTTTACCGATAGGATTACATTGAGGGATTAGATAAACATCGCCTTTTGGCTGATGCTTTTTGAAATACTCAAGAAGCTCAACCATTACAGCATTTCCCTGTAGTTCTGAAGCGTGCATACTTGCTTGCATATATATACTTGGTGCTGATAAATCAGAACCTTTGATAGTTATTTTCTCTACATGAATATCTTCACCTGTTGATGATTGACTTACTTTGATTTTTTGTTTGGAAATATAGTTAAACATAATGCTAATTCAATTTTTTATGATTACATAATTATAACAATATAAAGCTTATACTATAAGAATATTTACTATCAAAAACATTTATTGACTCAATAAGTATTTACTATTACACCACTAGTTCTAAAATGCTAAAATGTCTCAATAAATCTTAAAACTTAGTAATAATCTGATGATAAAAGTAATTACATTCAATGCTAATGGTATACGCGCAGCTGCTCGTAAAGGGTTTTGGGAATGGTTTAAAACGCAGGATGTAGACTTCTTATGCATACAAGAGACAAAAGCACAATTTCATCAATTAGAAAAAGATGAACAGCATTTCCCAGACGGTTTTTACTATGATTTTAAAGATGCTGTAAAAAAAGGCTATAGTGGTACAGCTATATACGCTAAGAAAAAACCTCTGAAAGTTATCAAAGAGCTTGGACTAGATTGGGCTGATGATGAAGGTAGATATATTCAATTTGATTATGAAAACTTTAGTATTGCAAGTTTGTATCTACCCAGTGGTTCTAGTGGAGATATTCGTCAAGAGTATAAAATGCAGTTTCTTGAAAAGTATAAAGAAATATTAAAAGAACAGGCAGAATCTGGTAGAGATTTTATAGTTTGTGGTGATTTTAATATTGTGCATAAAGAGATAGATATTAAAAACTGGAAATCTAATTATGGTAAGACATCTGGAGTACTACCAGAAGAGCAAGCTTGGTTAGATCATATTTTTGATGATCTAGGTTGGGTTGATACTTTCCGAGTGATTAATCATGAACCGTTACAATACACCTGGTGGTCAAATCGTGGTCAGGCGCATGCAAACAATGTCGGCTGGAGAATTGACTATCATATCTCAACGCCTGTTCTAAAAGATAAAGTTGTACCTAAATCAGATTATGTCTACAAAGAAAACTGGTTTTCAGATCATGCACCACTAACTATTAGTTATGATTATGAGGTTTAATTGTGTCTACTAAAGAATATAGGTATGGTATTATAAATGCAAACTCCAAATACTATTGGCATAAAAAATATCTTAAGTTTACAAAGACTAATCATCTTTTATATCACTACACCGATGTGAATGCATTTAAAAGTATAGTTGAAAATAAGTCGCTATGGATGTCTAGTCCAAAATACTTAAATGATAGTAAAGAATTTATTGATGGTAAAAATAAAGTTTTTGAATTCATAGACTTTTATCTCGCTAGAGATAAAAATATAAGTAAGGACTCCATAAATATACTACAAAAGGTACAAGAGAAATTAAGGCAAAGTGAAACTTTTAATGATGATATTTTCATATGCTCATTTAGCACACGTGGAGATGACCTATCTCAATGGAGATCATATGGACAAAATGGTAGTGGAATTTGTATAGAATTTAAAAACCTCGGACAAGAACAATTGCTAGATTGTATTCTCAATGTTTATAGAGATACCAAAATGTACTTCATTAGGTGTCAAGTAATTTAAACATTTCTTAGGTCTATTATTCAAGTCTATCTGTAACTTTCTAATGTATTGATGAGATATATTGTTAAAGTTAGTACCTTTAGGTATAAATTGTCTGATATACCTATTCATGTTTTCATTAGTACCTCTTTGCCAAGGACTGTATGGATCAGCAAAGAATACTTTGATGCCAGTCTTGCTAGTTAGCTTCTTATGTTTAGCAAACTCTTTACCATTATCAAATGTAGCTGTTAATATTTTATGACCATTAGATACTTTGTACAATATTCTATTGATTGAATTAGCTGTTCTATCTATAGACTTGGCTAAAATAGTAAATCTGCTAGCTCTATCGACCATTGTTACAATAGCACTTTTATGGTCTTTACCAACAATAGTGTCACCTTCAAAGTGATAAAGATTTTTTCTATTAGCACTGCTAGGTCTTTCAGAAATACTCGCTCTATCCTTTATCTTAACTTGTTTAGAGTCACCTTCTTTTTTGTATTTATATTG
>NZ_WBSX01000147.1 GCF_009823375.1 Francisella noatunensis subsp. noatunensis
TAATGAAAACATGAATAGGTATATCAGACAATTTATACCTAAAGGTACTAACTTTAACAATATATCTCATCAATACATTAGAAAGTTACAGATAGACTTGAATAATAGACCTAAGAAATGTTTAAATTACTTGACACCTAATGAAGTACATTTTGGTATCTCTATAAACATTGAGAATACAATCTAGCCTTCTTTTAATAAATCATTGGCTTTGGTAATCGCTCCAGTCATGCCCTCTGCCGCAGGGGTTAAGATAAGCTTGGCTCCGAAGTGTTGTATTAACTTTCGTCTTTCAATCGATACACTCTCTGGCATAGTAATTATTAGGTCATAGCCCTTTGCAGCAGCAATAAATGATAGTCCAATCCCAGTATTGCCCGATGCTGGTTCTATCAAAGTTGTAATACCAGGCTTTATATCACCAGCCTTTTCAGCATTTTCGATAAGATTTAGAGCTACCCTATCCTTAACAGAAGACAGCGGATTAAAGAACTCCAATTTGGCAACTAACTTAGCTTTTAAGTCGAATAGTTTCTCTATTTTATGCAATCTCAACAATGGCGTGTTACCAATAGTTTCAGCAAAATTGTTACATATATTCATATTCATAACCTTTTATATTCATACAACAACCTGATGCCATTTTATCTTATTTTAATAGCCAAAACATTGGTTTTATAACAGTATAGTAAAATCAAAACAACGCTTGGAGTCTTATGATTAAACTAATACGATACTATCAACAACAAGACCCCGCTGCACCAAGCACCCTTGAAACAATATTTGCCTATCCTGGACTACACGCAATATTACTTCACAGACCTGCAAATTTATTATGGCGCTGTAAATTGAAATTTTTAGGTAGATTATTATCGCACATCACGCGTTTTTTAACAGGAATCGAAATACCTCCCGGAGCAACTATTGGCTCATACTGTTTTATCGATCATGGTATGGGGATTGTAATTGGTGAAACAGCAATAGTTGGAAATTATGTATCTCTGTATCATGGTGTAACACTTGGGTCATCTGGAAACCCAAAGCTCAGACATACAAAACGTCACCCAACAGTTGAAGATGAAGTAATAATAGGAGCTGGAGCTAAAATTTTAGGTAATATAACTATCGGTAAACACTGCCGAGTATCACCAAATAGTGTAGTAATGGAAAGTATGGAGCCGTATACCACTGCCTTACCTATACAAACAAAGATAGTTCACCAATCAACTCAAAAAAATTAATTCCGCCATGTGAAATAAATAGAACAGACATCTCTTGATGACATAAAAAAAGCCCTCAAGGTGGCTTTTTAATTTGGCATCCCGTAGGGGATTCGAACCCCTGTTGCCGCCGTGAAAGGGCGGTGTCCTAGGCCTCTAGACGAACGGGACTTAAGATTTTAATCACTGTTTCCAGCGATATGATGTGTATTATAATGACTTTTATAACTTAGTCAAGCGATTTTCTTAATATTTTTGTTTTTTATGAATTACATAGCTCTTTTATTGCTAATTGTAACCTAGATAGTACTTTTTCTCTCCCCAAAAGCTTTAAAGTAATACCAATATCTGGAGACTGACCTGAACCTGTGATAGCTATGCGCAACGGCATACCAACTTTACCCATCCCAACTTCACACTGCTCTGCTGTTGATGCGACTACGTTATGCAAAGTATCTGGATCTTGCCATTGCTGAGTTTCCAGAGCTTCGAAATTTTCTAAAAGCTTAATAAATATCTCACCTGTTGTGGCTTTAACGTGCTTTTTAACCACCTTTTCATCATAGATAATATCATCACTATAAAAGTAGCTAGATTTATCTGTAAGCTCTACTAGAGTATCAACTTTTTCTGCCATCACAGCTAGAAGCTCTTGAAGATCAGGACCATTAGCAATATCTAAACCAGCTTTGGCAAAATAATATTCAACCTCTGCTCTAATATCTTCAAAGTTAGATTCTTTAATGTAGTGTTTGTTTAACCACTTAAGCTTGTCAAAGTCAAAACGTGAAGGCGAAGCATTGATATGCTCTAAATTAAAGGACTCTATCATCTCATCTATAGAAAAAATCTCTTGATCTCCATGCGACCACCCAAGCCTAACTAAATAGTTAAGTATAGCCTGAGGTAAATAACCATCTTCACGATATTGCATAACATTGACTGCACCATGTCGCTTAGACAACTTTGCTCCATCTGGACCAAGAATCATTGGTACATGCGCAAATACTGGGACATTAGCATTTAAAGCCTTATAAATATTAATCTGTTTAGGAGTATTATTAACATGATCATCACCACGAATAATATGCGTAATAGCCATGTCTATATCATCAACAACCACACAGAAATTATATGTCGGCGAACCATCTGTTCTTTGGATAATCATATCATCAAGTTCATGATTTGAAATTGAAATCCTACCCTTTACAGCATCATCCCAGCTGACAAGACCATCTTGCGGATTTTTAAAACGTACTACAAAACTCTCTCCTTCTTGAGGAATATAGCTTGCATCACGGCATTTACCATCATAGCCAGTTTTAAGATTATTTGCTTGCTGATACTCTCTTAGCTCATCTAATCTTTCTTTAGAGCAGTTACAATAATATGCTTTACCCTCTGCTATCAATTGTTCAATAACTTCATGATATCTATCAAATCTTTTCGTTTGATAATAGATCTCTTCATCATTTTTTAGACCAAGCCAGCTCATACCATCTAAAATAGCGTCTACAGCAGCTTGCGTAGATCTCTCAAGATCTGTATCTTCAATTCTTAATAAAAACTTACCGTTATTGTGTCTAGCATAAAGCCAACTAAAAAGTGCTGTACGTACCCCGCCAACATGTAAAAAGCCTGTTGGACTTGGTGCAAATCTTGTTGTAATCATAACAAAATACCTTGAATATAAAATTGCTTAAAGATTAAACTAGAAACGGGCTTCTTGCAAGGGTTAAAGCAAACGATCAATAAGTGTTAGCATATCTAATCAAGATGCTATTTCTTGAAAAAAATTACTCGCTACAAGATACCACCTTTTGTCATTTTGTATGGATCAACTACTTTATTAAACTGCTCTTGCAATAGAAATCCAAGAATTTTATTTGCCTCAGCTAATGAGCTAGATTGTATTCTCAATGTTTATAGAGATACCAAAATGTACTTCATTAGGTGTCAAGTAATTTAAACATTTCTTAGGTCTATTATTCAAGTCTATCTGTAACTTTCTAATGTATTGATGAGATATATTGTTAAAGTTAGTACCTTTAGGTATAAATTGTCTGATATACCTATTCATGTTTTCATTAGTACCTCTTTGCCAAGGACTGTATGGATCAGCAAAGAATACTTTGATGCCAGTCTTGCTAGTTAGCTTCTTATGTTTAGCAAACTCTTTACCATTATCAAATGTAGCTGTTAATATTTTATGACCATTAGATACTTTGTACAATATTCTATTGATTGAATTAGCTGTTCTATCTATAGACTTGGCTAAAATAGTAAATCTGCTAGCTCTATCGACCATTGTTACAATAGCACTTTTATGGTCTTTACCAACAATAGTGTCACCTTCAAAGTGATAAAGATTTTTTCTATTAGCACTGCTAGGTCTTTCAGAAATACTCGCTCTATCCTTTATCTTAACTTGTTTAGAGTCACCTTCTTTTTTGTATTTATATTG
>NZ_WBSX01000148.1 GCF_009823375.1 Francisella noatunensis subsp. noatunensis
AACTAGCAAGACTGGCATCAAAGTATTCTTTGCTGATCCATACAGTCCTTGGCAAAGAGGTACTAATGAAAACATGAATAGGTATATCAGACAATTTATACCTAAAGGTACTAACTTTAACAATATATCTCATCAATACATTAGAAAGTTACAGATAGACTTGAATAATAGACCTAAGAAATGTTTAAATTACTTGACACCTAATGAAGTACATTTTGGTATCTTTATAAACATTGAGAATACAATCTAGTTTGAAAATACCTAGAGATATTAGAAATAGTCTTGTCTTTGAAGCTGGTTATGGAAAATCTTTTGGTATTTCTGATGAAAAAATTGCTAGTTTAACAGCTGGAGTAGTTTCACGTCAAGAAATATTAGAAAATATTGGCAATATAATATTGCTAGCTCCATCATCAAAAGATCTAGCTCAAATTAAAGAGGGTGGTACAATCTGGGGCTGGACAAATTGTGTCAGAGATAAAGAGATAGCACAATTAGCTATCGATAAAAAACTAGCACTTATTTCTTTTGAATCTATGTTTTCTTGTGATAATGAGGAAAAAATAAAGAAAAATGTATTTCATGAGGCAAATGAGTTAGCAGGCTATAGTGCTATTTTACATGCTCTTAGTTTAAAGGGTGTTGATGGTAGATATGGTAATCAAAAGAAAATATTAGTAATAGGTTTTGGATCAGTAAGTCGAGGAGCTATACATGCTTTATTATCTAGAGAGTATAAAGATATAACCGTATGTACACGCTATAGTATCGCAACATTACCGAATGTAATCAAGGGATGTAAATATATTACAGCACCCCAAAATATATCTGATAGCAAGAAGTTTGTCGAACTACTTAATAAATCAGATATTATAGTCAATGGAATCTCTCAAGATCTAATAAAACCAATAATGTTTATAAAAGAAAAAGATCTTGAGAAGATAAGTCCTAGATGTTTGGTCATAGATATTAGTTGTAATGAAGGTATGGGATTCTTTTTTGCTAAACCAACTACGCTTAATAATCCTATGTTTAAAGTAGGGACTATAGATTATTATGGAGTCAATCATGTATCAAACTATCTTTGGGATAGTGCTACTCGATCTATATCTAAAATAATAAATGATTATTTAGCAAATATTACTTTAACCAAAGAAAATAAATCAAAAATAAAAGTATTATCAGATTCTACAGATATAAAAGACGGATTAGTTAAGAAGAAAAAGATAATTTCATTCCAAAAGAGAGAAAAAGAATATCCTTATAATTATAAATCATAAGGATAATTAGATTAGATAGATTTTATATTAACAGCAGCCATTTTGCCTCTGTTTTCTTCTACTTCAAAGCTTATTTTTTCACCTTCACGTAGAGAGCTTAAACCAGCATTTTCAACTGCACTGATATGAACGAATACATCTTTACCGCCATCTTGTGGCTCTATGAATCCGAATCCTTTAGATGTATTAAAAAACTTAACTGTACCTTGTCTCATTGTTTTATTTCCTTTTGTTTTGTTGTTTATATAAGTTAAATCACATTGGGCTTAGTTTCAAACTTTAACGATTTACTTATAAAGGATAGAATATTGGAAATAAACTTCTGATATATTAGTTTCGTAGTAGTCAAATAAAGTTACAATATAAATAACTATCACCAATCATATAGTATAAAAGTGTTAATTGAAAGCTTTTTAATGAAATTTCGGTATTTTGGTTAAATCAAAGTCTTCTTCATATTGATCTATGTCTTTCAAGTATAAGCATAAGTCCTGAAAATCCAAACAGCTTTCTATCATCGATGATTCTTTATTATCATTAAAATCTCTATCTGTCATATGGTTTATCAAATTAATAAACTGTTCCATAATTTCAGTATTTAATATACTCATTTCTGCTGCTTGAGCTATACTTATTTTTTTTGATTTTCTTATTTTCTTAACTAAATTAGTTATATCATTAAAAATAATTTCTAACATTTTATTATTTTCAAAGTCAATGAATGTATTTTTTGGATCAATCATTCTAAGTCAATATTATTAAATAGATGATCATTATACTCTGAAATAAGAGCATAATCTTAGTTATATTCAAGATATGTCTCCATAATATGTATCTTTAGTAGATACTTTGTATTACTATTAATAGGGTATAAATAAAATAAAGCCTCTAAATCTTCTTTAGATACTTCATTGCTATTTTGCTAATAATAAGTTTTTAACCCTAAAAGAACTTTAATAGTTCTTAATATTCTAAAATTAAGAGAGGACAATATGCCAAGAATAATAGTTGACCCCAAAAAACCTTTTGATATTAGTCTAAGAAATTTCAAAAGAGCTTGTGAAAAAGCGGGTATCAAACAAGAGCTTAGAGATAGACAGCATTACGTAAAACCAACACAAAAGAGAAAAATGGCTAAAAAAGCAGCTATAAGTAGAGCTAAGAAAGAAGCAAGAAGATCTTATTCTTATTAATTTGTTTATTCTTAGTTCAATTTATAATTTCAAAGGATAGATATGTTTGGGTTAGAAGTTGTTGAAGATGATTTTAACTTTGCAGAGCAAATGTAATAAGAAAAAGTTTTAAACCAATGAATTATGTATACTAGCAAATTATAAAAACAGAGGAATAAAAATACTATTCCAACAGTCTAGCGACTGCCAACCCTTCAAAATTTGAAGGAGAATTTCGGTAAGATAGTCATACTACAGCACTAACCGCAATATCTATATACAAGATTATAATACAGATATAGAAATGAATTGTATGGTCAAGCCATAGAATGACCAAATAAAGGTTATATATTAGCAATATACTTGTTTATGAGGATGGTAATGTCAAACTAGAGTTATCTATAGAAGATAAAACAATTTGGCTAAATGCTGATGATATAGCATCTATATTTGATGTAAATCGTCCAGCGATAGTTAAGCATATAGGCAATATTTATAAAAGTGATGAGTTAGATAAAAATTCAACTTGCTCCATTTTGGAACGGATTGCAAAAGATGGAAAAAATAGAAAAATAAATTATTACAATCTTGATATGATTATATCTGTTGGTTACAGAGTAAATTCAGCAAAAGCAACTAAGTTTAGAAAATGAGCTACTGATGTATTAAATAGACTTGTTCCTAAATATGAAGCAAAAATACTATTAGAGCCTTTCCAATTAGCTGTGTAAATTCACTTACATAAACCTCTGAATTCTATCTTCAAATTCGATAGCGAAGTAAGGCATAGCCTCATTCCAATATCTCACAGGCATAGACCATTTTTTAGTCAAATATAATGACTTGAAAACAAAGTCATCTTTAGGAAATATCTTTTTATTTTTAATAACTTTCCTAAATTGGCTATTAAGCGACTCTATCACATTAGTAGTATAAATTACTTTACGAATTTTTGGAGGGTATTGCAAGAATACAGTCAAATTATCCCAGTTATTCAGCCATGACTTTGAAATTAATGGGTATTTGGCACATACTTACTTGCAAAGTTTCTAAGCTCATCTTCGGCTATATCAATAGTTTCAGCATCATATATTTTCTTTAACTCTCTTGCCACTTCTTTTTTATCTTTGTAAGGTACATACTTTAAAGAGTTCTAATTTGATGAACAATACAAAGCTGATGCTTTGTCTCTGGGTATACGGCCTGTATAGCATCAGACATACCTTT
>NZ_WBSX01000149.1 GCF_009823375.1 Francisella noatunensis subsp. noatunensis
CTATTATGTTACTTTTTGTCATGTGTGTATTCCTCAGTTAAGAGTTTATATTTTGCAAAATAATTCTATCATTCTGCTGCGAATACACCGCTTATTTCTATATTAGATTTTCATCATACACTAGATTCGAGTATAACTCAATGTTCCAGATACTGATGTACATAGTTTAAGCATTGATTCTAATGGGTTAAAGAGGTTTTGTCGTGATGAGTGGCATCAGGAAAAACATAAAGTATCTGTAAAAAGGAGTTGGAGAAAGTTACATGTTGCAGTAGATCAAAGCCACTATATACATAACTCACTATTAACAGATAGATTTGAAAGTGATACTGGTGGTCTGCCTGATTTGTTAGATGGTATTAATGGCGAATTTAATCATGTTTCTATGGATAGAGCTTATGATAGTTTTGATGTATATGAGTAAATACTGGATAAGTTTGGTGATGTTGAAATAGCAATACCACCAGATAGAAATGCGGTTATTTGTGATACAAATCATATGGTTCGCAACCATAATATAGAGCATATCAAAAGTCATGGTCGAATGGATTGGCAAAAAAAATCAGGATATGGTAGAAGAAATAATAGTGAGCTAGCTATACAAAGATATAAAAGAATAATAGTTAGAAGTCTACATTCTAGAGACTTTGAAAATCAAAAAATAGAATCAATTATTGGTGCTAATGTGCTAAATAAAATGACTTCTTTAGGTATGCCCGACAGCTATCGAACAGCCTGAAATCCGTCGATTCAAAGACCGTAAGGGGTTAAGAAACAAAACCTTCCTTCATACTTATGTCCAATATCATAAACTATATATGGGTCTAATTAAATATTTGAGACTAAATTCCCACTTTGATTAAATTACTATTTTTGTTTTAAAGTGCAAAATATAGTTTCTTTAGAACATTTAATATTAGATGTAACTCCAAGCAATAAAGGTTTATTGTACTGTCCATGACCTATAAAAGGAAAATAATATACAGGTCTATTAAAAGATTTGGCAAACCTTTTAATTGCAGATTTATATATTAGCCTCTGATCGTCAGTAGGGTCTAATGGATAAAACTGCCCAAATATAATAGCTTCAGGTTTTTTATTTTCTGGTAGATAAAGTAGTTGATGTAATGACCTATCTAACTGCCTAAATGAAATATTAGTATCTTCAAGAAATAGAATTTTTGTTGAGATATCTTGTTGGTAGATGGTTGAAAAATAAGAATATACCAATGTCATATTGCCTCCAACAATATCGCCATCAATATCATTATAAGCCATCTTATTCACTGGCATTAACTTATCATATAATATCCCATCGTTTATAATTTCTGTAATATTAGGAATTCCTTCCAAGTCATTAATTCTAATTTTTTCTACTTTTTGTGAGCTATAAGCATTCTTATTATAAGCAGCTACGACACCATGCAATGATTTCCATCCTAGTACATTATTTATAAAAAAATGTATAGCTGTCACATCACTAAATCCGACTAATATTTTGGGTTTAGCTTTTTTAAGTTCATTTATATGATCATACAGATAAGGTAATAAATTAAATGCTCCACCTCCACCTCTTAAGAACCAAATAACATCTATATTGTCATTTAAAAGAGCATCCAGTAATATTTTAGCTCTTATTGAATCTGGATTAGAATATCCGAAATCAGAAGGATATATATCTAAATATTCATAAGTAGTATTATATCCAGCATCCTTAAGAGCTTTCTTAGCTTGTTTTAGCTCATTCGGATAATATTGTGTTGATACATTAATTAAAGCAACCTTTTTGTAATCTGTAGCAGCACAAGCAAGTGATTTTGTAACCATTATAAGTAATATTACGGATATAATGTTTATTAGATAATTATTTTTTAACAATAGAAAGAACCTCTTTATTAAGAATATCTATCCTAATTATAATTTATAAACTACTTAGATAATACTGAAAAATCTCCAGCCCTAGCTATTATCTTTCTAACGGTAGAATCTGTAAGAGGAGTTTTCCTTTCTGATACAAAAACATAATCAGTAGTGGAATAGTCCCTTTTTAATCTCCGTAAAGCCCTTAATTCTATTCCAGTAAGAATGTTGCACTGAGTCTATACCATTTTTACGCCTAGTAACGCTTATACGCCCAACCTCAAGGTATATTTGTTGCCACCTTAGAGCTATTAGCTCTAATACTCTTAAAGCATGACGATATGCTATGAGAATTATAGTAGAATCACGGTGACCATGTCGACCGAGTTTATTTGCAGATTTTATAAGCTCATTAACTTCTTTTTCTGTTAAAAACTCTCTAGGCTTTGAATTTGGTTTTCTAGACAAACTTTCCCTAATTTGTCCCATTATGGGAAACTCTAAAATCATATTTCTTTCTATTGCTAGATTTCGATAGTCACGATTTGATTATCCCAATAGTCATTTTTGGGAAAATTATATATTCCTAAAAGTATCATTTGATGGGACTCTTATAAAATATATAAATATAAGGAATTTATAATGAGTAAAAAAAGCATTAAAGATATGTTATCACTCTCTATCAAAGATGAGCAAGATACTGTAACTAGTAAACTTTCTAACTTTAATAATAAAGCTGATAAGTTTGATAAGGCAGAGGCTTTTTTTAATGAAGAAGAAAAAAATACTGATGACAAGAATAAATCTTCTACTGTAGTAAAAGATTTGTTTTCTTTCCCTCAAAATGATTATGAAATAATTAATAAATCAATTGATAGAGCTTTAGAAAATAGAATTATTATGAATAAATCAGAAGTAGTGAGAGCAGCATTAAAAGTATTAATAGATCTTGATAATGATGAGTTTGTAAAAGCAATTCAGAGTGTAGAAAAAATAAAGAGAGGAAGAAAATAATATATAAAATTTATATATTATTTAAGTTAGAAAGACATCAACTTTTTTAATATTAGAACTAATAAACTCATTATGTAAAAGCACTTTCAATGCTATATTAGTTGATAAAAATATAACATCTGAACTTTTACCTTTATAGCATGGTATTTCCATATTAGACTCTATATAGAAATCAAATGCTGATATTAAAGCATCCGTAGCTTCATTATTTAAATCCTCTAGCTTTTCTATAACTGTGCATGCTTCAGGAATATCAGGAAATGTAACTAAAAAACTATCGTTTGTATCTTTTTGTAGTTTGTATCTAAATTTCATTTTTTAACTCCTAAATCTTTTTTTATTTTAAGAACTAAACCTTTACCAATCTCTTTACTACCATGATTAGGAAAAATTGACATTTTATCATTTAAGTATACTTTTAGAAATGCTATTAATTATTTGTATAGAGTAATAATATCTTTTTTACTATATGTCTTATATTGGGAGATTATTTGTAAATTTTTAAGGGCTTTATGATAAGAGTTTGTTATTTTCTGTGTTTTCGATATCAGTTTTAGGGTCTAACTGCATATTTGGTCGTAATCGGCCACGGGCTGTAAATTTTTTTTAATTTTTTTATCTATGTAAGACTTTAACGACAAATACTTCCCATATTTTAGGTGGGTATCAATAATAGTCTTA
>NZ_WBSX01000015.1 GCF_009823375.1 Francisella noatunensis subsp. noatunensis
ATATCTCATCAATACATTAGAAAGTTACAGATAGACTTGAATAATAGACCTAAGAAATGTTTAAATTACTTGACACCTAATGAAGTACATTTTGGTATCTCTATAAACATTGAGAATACAATCTAGCTTTTATATACTTCTTAAATATCACTCTAAAAAAAAGATAATAGTAAATAGCTAATAATACTGGTAAGGAAGTAATCCACACAAAAGATGCTATCTGAGCTAAACTATGTACTCTGATAACATCTAAAAATTTAAAAAATATTGTCGAATTTTGTACTCTAGCGAACACATAACTATAAATTGCAATAACAATAAAAAAAGTTATAACAAAAACAATTAGTAGCAATATTTTTATAAAAAAATTCTTATTTAACATTATTTCATATCCTAGCTTTTAGTTAACCAACAGTCTTACAAGCAACACTTTTAAAACCATAATAAGCAGCATAAGCTTGATTATTATAAAGATCTTTATTAGGTGTAATATCATCAATAAAAACAGTTGGTGATATATAATCAACCATACACGGTAATGTTGGATCAGTAACTCCAGAATTTTGATATTGAGCCACTAAGACATCACGTTTTTGCTCGAAGTTATAAAAAAACAAACTCATACTAAATATCAAATATAATTGTGCTACCAACAATAACACAAATATTGGACTTAGCTTTTTGAGAGCTGCATATAGTTTAATAACAAATAAACCACTATGACTGTAAATTTGCATATAAGCAGCCATAAAAAATATCGCATAATAAATAAGTAATACTCTTTGATTTAGATCGTATGATTTAGCCACTGGCACTAATACAAACAGTGATAATACAAGTGCTGCAGAATATACAACTACTGATTGTTTTTTGAAATTTTTATTAGTGAAAGCTAATATTAAAAATATCACAATCATAATTAACAGTATAAGCGTATACTGTGGCGTAAATATTAGCTCACTTATCAAACGAGTAACATTTTGTAATAGTGATGACTGAACTCCTGATGATAAATGATCTAGCCTTGCATAATTTCCAGGTGCTGTTATTAATACAATCCCTCCGATTCCACACGCTACAAAAAAAGCAACAATCGTATCATTTATAACTTTCTTTGTAAGCACTCT
The DNA here is from genome assembly GCF_009823375.1 of Francisella noatunensis subsp. noatunensis. Taxonomy (GTDB): domain Bacteria; phylum Pseudomonadota; class Gammaproteobacteria; order Francisellales; family Francisellaceae; genus Francisella; species Francisella noatunensis. Next base: position 1,128 of record NZ_WBSX01000015.1, read on the forward strand.
TTCAAAAAAGTATGCTAGACAAAGTAAAATACTGACACACACGAATATCTCATTATATAAACCAATAATTGATCCAATAAATAAGCCAAGCAACATACTATTTTTATTTTTAACTATCGATAAATAGTATAAAACAGTAAGTAATGTTAATCCCCAAAAGTGCTGAATAGCTCCTGTTTTCCATAGGATATTTGCCATAAACCCTGTCTGATAAAAGACAAAAACAAAGAAAAAACTATATATAACAAAATCTTTAGATAATATTCTGCCTCTATCATAAGTGATTATTTTGAAAGTCAGCAGTATAAATACATAAAACGCTATCGAATTAATCACATTGACTATAAATAATGATAGAGTTATATATGTCTTACTCATCAAGAAGTAGATTAAAGCCTGTGCAGAAACTCTGCCTGTCCACGTAAAATAATCAGCCTGAATAGAGTGAACCATAATTATTAACCCTTTTGCTAGGGTATCTGTATTAGCTCTACCAAAATCATCCGCCCTCATTGGTTGCAGATAATTTAAAAGCAAAAAAAACGCAACTATAAAAACTGATATAGCAGCAATAATAAAATACTTCTTTTTCATAACTTACTAATAATCAAAAAGATACACAAATATACTCTAAGTGTATTATATTTGAGATACTAATAAAAGCTGATTGTAAATGTAGAACTAACTAATTGTGTAAAGTTACTTTTGTAAAAAAACTAACCATCAAGAAAATCTGTTTTAGGCTTAGCTTCTCTTTTGTAGATATTTCTATGCTTTAATATTTCTTTCTTTTGTGATTCAGACTTCTGCGGGTTAGCTTTATCGAACTCTTGCAAAAACTGGTCTATTTCACTCACATAAGCTCTGTCTTTTTTGTTATCGAACAAGTGAGCCAAACGCAATATAAGCTTCATCATACGACGACTTCTCCTAAAATACTAAATATAAATTATCTTGTAGCTTGTGTGTAATTATACTAAACTAAACATCAAAGTCATATACAAAACATTAAGCTTTTAAGTATTAGCAGATTATGTTGAGTCAAAAACCAAAGATAATTGGTATATTCTTAATGTTTTTAAGTATCACTATGCTTAGTCCATTACTAGTAGACTACATATATGCCGAAAAAAATGCTTATCCTTATATTTTAAGCTTTGCCGTGACCTTTTCATGCGGTTTCTTTTTGTGGTTCATCTCTAGAAATACCCAAAAGAAACTTTCTAACAGAGATGGTTTTTTGATAGTAACATTAGTTTGGATGTTTGTTACCGTTTTTGGTGCCATTCCCTATATGTCCTTTCCGGGGTTAAACCTCTCATTCACTGATGCTGTATTTGAATCAGTCTCTGGTTTTACAACCACAGGTGGTACCGTAATTGAAGGACTAGACAAACTACCACATAGTATACTATTTTATCGTCAACAAACTGAATTTTTTGGCGGTATGGGGATTATCGTTTTATCAGTTGCCATCTTACCACTTTTAGGTGTAGGTGGTATGCAGCTCTATAAAGCTGAAATATCTGGGCAATGGAAAGATGACAAAATCGCTCCAAAAATTTCAAGTACTGCCAAAGCTCTATGGCTAGTATATTTATTGCTAACATTCTTATGCTTTATTTCTTATTTATTGGTTGGTGCAGATCCTTTTAATGCTATATGCTATACATTCTCTACCGTATCTACGGGGGGGTTTGCACCATCTGATTCAAGCATGGCTGATAAGCCTTTTGGAATGATTCTAGTTTGTGGAATCTTTCTTTTCTTGGGAGCTACTAGCTTCAAAGCTCACTATATAGCTTTATCTAAATTTAAAATAAGCCACTATTTCAAAAATGTTGAATTCAAAGCATACTTTTACTTCGTATTTTTTGCTTCTTTCATAGTGTGTATAACTATGATTGCTCATACTGATGACTTGTCAAATGTCTTTAGTAAAGTTACAAACAGCGTTTTTCAAGTGATCTCTATATCTTCAAGTGCGGGCTTTGTTTCTGATACAAACTACTATCTATGGCCTAGTTTCTTGCCAATAATGCTAATGTTTATTGGAATAATTGGTGGTTGTGGTGGCTCGACTGCCGGTGGTTTGAAAATGATTCGTGCCATTCTTTTTAAGGAAAAGGCAATCCTAGAAGTCAAAAGAGTAATCCACCCTCAAGGAGTCTTCACTGTTAAACTTGGAGACATTCATATATCCGAACAAGCTTTAAATAGGGTTTCTGGGTTTATTTCTGTTTATATTATAATCTTTGCTGGTGGTTGGTTAGCACTATTAGGTTGTGGCTTAGATGTAACTACAGCGTTCTCCACTATCGCAACAACACTATCAAATGTCGGTCCAGGACTAGGAGAAATTGGTTCTAACTTCAAAAGCTTACCTAAGGAAGCTCTATGGATATGTGACTTCGCAATGATTGCAGGACGTCTTGAGATATTTACAATTCTAGTGCTATTCATGCCAGATTTTTGGAGAAAATAACAATACTACAAACCTCCCGAAGCAGCTAAGTAAGATAAGTTCCCCACCTTGTCATACTCAACATTATTAGCATAAACGATAATCTTATAGTCAATGTTAGAGTCTTCACCTTTACACTCTAATTTCAGTAACTCATTACTGCCTGATAAGTATGATACAAAAGAACTAGTTTTGGCAATCTCTTCTTTTTTGCCTTCTTTATCCATAGTATAAGTAAACTTACAACCATAATTATCACCAATATATACATTAACCAAAAACTCAGTAGGTTTTTTATCAAGAATGTTATAAATACCACTAGGAGTATTCTCAAACTTAAAACCGTATATATTATAAGCCGTCTGTTTTTTCTTTGAATGACCATGCTTTATAATCGGCAGTACTTGCCCTTGATAGCCATCACCAGTAGTAGAACAGGCACTCAAAAGAAATGATATAGATAAAAGCAAGACTATCAAAAGCTTTCTAGAAAAAAATATTTTTATCATACTGTAATAATCAGATTTGATAATTCATGAATAAAAGAATAAACCTAAAAGGCAAAAGAGGCAATAATTTACAGTGATTTTAAAAACTTATTCTTCAGTATCTACTTTTTCTTCTTGTTGCTGTTTTTTGTACTCGTAATAGTCTTTCATGGTCAAGCCCTTTGCTCTAAACTCGGCTTTCTCAGCGATTTCATCAAGACGCTTTTTAGAGTACTCGACATGCTCAGGAGAGTAATCTTCAACTGGCTGACCTTGTAGATTAAATCTTTGCTTGAGTTCAAAAACAGCCTTATGATAGCGCGTATCACCAACATAGCGACGCAACACATTTCTAAGAACCATTTTATCTACCGGAGCAAAATGCTCATTTTGATAAATTATTTCAATTTCTTCACTTATACCGATTTTAAGTGGCTTCTTATTGATCGGATCGAAACATTTAGGAAAACGAAGACACAACCATTTGAACAGCTTTGCTTCTTCTTTTTGTCTTTCTTTCTCAACATCAACAGTTATCACGATCTCTTGAGCATCCTCTAATTGAGGGTTCTGCAATTCATCTACTGTTTTATTATTTATTCTATGACCATACTGTGGAATACGGATAAAAGAAGTATCTCTTTCTTCAACTTTTTTAGCAGGAGCTTTTGGAATATTTTTACTTTTAGAAATATTCTTATCTCTAGCTTGTCTCATTCTAGAAGTCTTTTCTTCTATCTTAGATGACCCACCTAACAATGATTGTAACAATGAAAAATTGTTTAATTTATTTCTACCTTCAGACATTTCTTATTTTATTAATAGTTATATAGGGTAAACCCTGTGTGTACTTGGTTTATATCGTACTACAAAACTAATATATTTAGCAAGCAATAAAACATCAGTAATATTTTTTTAACATCAATATGAATTAATATTGACAATTTAGCTAAATTACATATAATATCAATCATCTTTTGTGGCTATGTAGCTCAGTTGGTTAGAGCACAGCATTCATAATGCTGGGGTCACTGGTTCAAGTCCAGTCATAGCTACCACAAGTTTTCCCTAGACTAAACACTTGTTAAGTCCACGTACTCACATGGAACTATATTACGGAAACAATTTTATAGTAGAAAATAGTATTTACTAATATCACAAATTCAATTTGAACTTTGCAAAATAGCAATACCGATATGGCAATATTACTTCTATATATACTTTTCATTCATGAAATACTAATATATAATAATTATATTTAAAAAAAATTACATATCTTTAACAGCAGACAAAGCACTTATCATTTCTGAAGTTAGATTGTTGAAGCCTTTTGGTGAATTTGGAGTGAAGATTACATTTGATTTGCCAGATTTTGTCATATTCTCTAATGTATCTAAATATTGATACATCATTACTAGAGATGAAATATATTCAGAAGAAATATTTCCACCCGTACCTTCTTTAACATCTTCTATAGACACACGCAAACCTCTTGCTATTGCCTTACGCTGCTCTGCTATACCTTCACCAAATAGCTTCATTGACTCTTTTTGCCCTTCTGCTTCTTTGATTTTGATAAGCTTCTCAGCTTCTGCTTTTGCTTTTGTAGCCTCAAGCTGTCTTTGTGCGGCATTGATTTCATTCATCGAACGTTTAACATTTTCCTCAGGATTAATATCAACAACTAATGACTTAATTATCGTATATCCATAAGTACTCATCTCTTCTGATAGCTCTTTTTTGATATCTAATGCTATTGCATCTTTATTCTCAAAAGATTCATCCAAACTCATACGTGGCAATGATGATCTAATCACATCAAAAACATATGACTCCATTTGAGCTCTAGCATTCGTTAGTTTATAAAAAGCATCTACAGCCTTTGACTCTTCAACTAGAAATTGTACCGATACTTTCATATGTACAAATACGTTATCTCTTGTTTTAGTCTCTGCAACGATATCAAGTTGCTGAACTCTCAAACTAACTCTACCAGCTATTCTCTCGATAAAAGGTATTCTAAAGTTAAGTCCTGCTCGTTGGATTCTCACAAACTTACCAAATCTCTCTATTATATTTACAGACTGAGTCTCAACTATACTTATTGAGAAAGCCAGTAAAAATATAGAAATTATTACCAAAAATATTAAAAAAACATAAACATCTCCCTATATTACATAAATTATGACTGTGGAAAATCCACTATTATATTATAGTTATTCTCACTGTCTTTTTGCCAAACAAGTAAATCATGCCCCGAAGCAACTTTGCCATCAGAACTTGTCCAAATAGACTTTAATATGACTAGCTGATTATTTTCATCAAGGTTTCTACAATACTCATAGTTAAGTTTTAACTTACCCATATCTCTTTTACCAGTTTTATTTGCAGCAAATCCATCAACGTAATGCTTTAATACAGCATCTTTAGTTGTATAAGGCTTACCTCCGCTCATATACATAAAATCATTACTATAAAAGGAGACTACTTTTTCAAGATCTGCAGAATCCCAAGCTTGCTCCATTTGCCTAGCTTTAGCTCTTATTGAATCAAAGCTTTTATCACTACAATCCGTAGCAGTTGCACTCAAAGCAATCAACATTATAGATATCATTATCAATATTTTCTTCATATATACTCCTAGTCTAAAAGTGATAATACTGTCACGTCTTTTGTTAAAATCTTAGGGTGTTCCTCAAACGGTCGAAAACACTCAAAATGTAATACATTTTTATGAGGCACTTTTCTAAATTTCTTAGTAAGTTTAAGTTTAAAATTATCCATACCGCCACATTTTGAATTTTCAATATCAACACTCTCATGAGTATAACCAGTATCATCTACATAATCATAATCATGTGGAATAAGAAACCATCTGTATCCATCTATTGAGTCGACTGGCAATTCGATATTAAAAGTATATTGTTTACTATCTAAAACAATAGGTTTTGTGTATATCTTATCTATCTCTGCCTGAGTCATCTCCGCTAGTCCCAGATATGGAAAAAACAAAAAAACACTAATATTCGATACATTCTCAAAGTATAAAATCACGACCCATATAAGATAATTATATACACAAAAGCTGACTAAATGCTTAACTTTGTATCAATGAATATATGCTATATCCTAATGACTTAGATTTTGTAGATATCTATATTTCTAGGTATTTTGAGTATATAATTACTGCTGTTATAAATCATAATAGTTTTAAATAAAATGGCTTTAGAAAAATTTGAACTTGAATTAGTTTCTTTTAAAGATATCACTGATAATGTTAGACACTTTGCATTTAAAAGAACTGATGGTAAACCTCTAAACTTTATCGCAGGACAATTTATTACCTTTTTACTTACTGATGAAGAAGGCAATCTTAAGCGTAGAAGTTATAGCTTAGGCTCCCTACCTGCTGACAATATGCTTTTAGAAATAGGTATCACTTATGTAAAAGGTGGTATTGCAACTGATACATTCTTCAATATGAAAGTTGGTGATACAGCACCAGCTATGGGTCCTGCTGGTAGACTTGTCCTAAAGGATGAGCAAATAAACAAACTAGTTCTGGTTGGTACTGGTACTGGTATCGTCCCGTACAAATCGATGTTCCCAGAACTACTAGAGAAAGCTGATAATACTGAAATCCATATTCTTCTAGGTGTTCAATATCGTAAGGATGCTCTTTATCAAGATGAATTTGTAGAGTTTGCGAAGAAGCATCACAATATTCATTTTAAACTTTGCCTTAGTAGAGAAACACAAGATCTTAAAGATTATGAAATCTCTGGATATGTACAAAATCAATTTGATACTATAGGACTAAATCCAGAGACTGATGTTGTTTATGTTTGTGGTAATCCTAATATGATCGACCAGTCTTATGAGATGTTGACAAATGCTGGTTTCAACCCTAAAAGCGTACGTAGAGAGAAATACATTTCTTCTAATTAAACTTGATACTGTGGATAATTTAAGCTACAATCTCTGAGCTATTCTAATAAGGGATATGGTGCTTAGATGAGATAGTCTAAGTGGCGATGTCAGATTATAAATATAAGGAAACTATAAAAATGAGACAAGAAATTCATCCTAAATATACTGAAGTGACAGTAACTTGTAGTTGTGGAAACACTTTTGTTACTAAATCAACTATCGGTAAAAATGATTTAAATATTGATATTTGTTCAGAATGTCACCCATTCTATACAGGTAAGCAAAGAATCGTTGATACAGCTGGTCGTGTTGATAAGTTCAAGAAGAGATTCGGTGGTATTAAGAAAGTATAATTGTACTTTACTTATATCAAAATATCTAAACCAGCTTTATGCTGGTTTTTTTATACCTAATGATTTACAAATAATAAAGACAATCGTAGTTTAAGATAATTAATAACATCCTTTTGATGATTCGTAATATCGACTAATATATTCATCTAAAGATATGTTATCACTTGTCACCAATTCTTTTTCTGCAACTATTGATGTAGAAACTTGATTTTGTAATTTAGACTTAACATCTGCTGATAGTTTATAGTTTCTAAATTCTTGAGATACTTTTTGAGATACCTCTAGTGCAAAATCTTTATACCCTTGCTCTTGTGCAATTCTAACTATTTTAGCGGATGGAGTTTTATTAACATCTAAAACTTTTTGTTTCTCCAGTTTTACGGCTTCTAGATACTCTAGCGGCATTTTACTTGCTACTATCTCAATTTTATTGAATAACTCTAATGCATAATCTTTTAGTGAAATTTCACTAAAATATCCAAGTTTATTAAGCCTAAGATCCGGATTACGCCCTGCTATTGCTACAGCTGTTAAATTCTGCTTAGCTTGTTTAATCTGCTCTTTATCATATCTTATATCTCCTTCATCTAAACAAGTCATGAGCATTGCTTCGACAAAAAGAGCTGTATTCTTACTTATTCCAATAGGTGCAAAAGGATCAACATCTAGAACTCTAACTTCAATATATTCAACACCACGATTATATAAAGCACATGCAGGTCTTTCGCATCTTTTAGCAATTTGCTTAGGCCTAATCGCACTATAGTATTCGTTTTCTATTTGTAAGATACTATCATTAAGCTGTATTCTTTGACCACTAGTGTCATACAGGCCTAATTTTTTATAATCATTAAAAGTGTCATCTGTAGCATGTATTAAATCTTTAACATAAGATTTAACATCATTATAAGATATAGCCAAATCTTTTTGTGCTGGACTTGTATAGCCCAAATCACTCATCCTTAAACTTGTAGCATATTTACCAATATAGAACTCTTCATCTAGATCTGATAAATAACTAGGCTTACTTTTAACCGAAGTTTTAGCACATATTGGACTCACGCCAAACAGATATGGTAATAACCACATAAATTCAAAGTATTTATTAAGAACGTCAAAATAAACATCCGAGGTTGAAATCTGTTTTTCATCAGCAATACTTTGTATTAATCTCTTATCAAAAGAAAAATTATAGTGTATACCTGATATTATCTGCATAATCTTACCATATCTAGCAGATAACCCCTTACGATAAACTCTTTTCATTTGTCCAGAGTTTGAACGGCCAAAGTTAGCCTCTTGTATTTCGCTTTCATTAGCTGATAATGGCATACTAGTGTTGAGAATAATTTCATTACTGTCCATATTAGCTAATGTAAAAGCTGAAAGATCATATAGCTCACAAAAAGCATTTTCAATACTATCGTGAGGCTTTGTGATTAACTCAAGGAGATTCTCTGAAAAATCTACTGTTATACTACTATTAGTTAGTTTATGCCCGAGAGCATACGGATGATTAGAGCTAGCAAGAGCTCCATTATGACTAATCCTTAGAGTTTCTCTCTCTATTCCTCTAAGATTATTTATTTTTTTAAAGTCGTACATTTTTATCCTAAATAAATTTGTTCTGATCACTTAATAAACTATTCAACTAACTTATCGCTTCAATTCTTTAAAAGACCCTAAGCCTCCTAGTATTATCATAATCACAGAATAAACAAACACACCAGCACAAACTATTAGAGCTATACTTTTGAGTCTATCAAACATTGATAAAGTAATCCAATAACTATCACTTAGATTAAATGATTTTAATACTAAAACCATACATATACTCGCAACTGTTATTCTTAAAATTGTCATAAAATGTAAATAGCTTTTGATAAATAGTCTAAAGCTAAAGTCGCAAAGAACCCACAGCTGAATAAACAAATTCAACAATGCCACAAACGAGCTTACCAATGCTAAATATAAAAATGCATGATCATCGCTTACAAACAAATTAACAATTATCATATCTGCAACTATGGTAACTACTAAACATATTAGACTAATATAAAAAACTATTGATGTTTTATTCTGTGTATATAGTGCTGAGACAATCACTCTAACAAGCACAAAACAAAATAGTGATACAAGGTAACTAAGCATCGCCAAACAAGTGAAATCAACATCTTGAAGACTAAACTTACCATAAAAAAATAGTGAAATAACCACAGGCTTAGCTAATATGAGCAAACCTACTATAGCAGGAACTGTAACTATCAAAGTAAATCTTATAATTAACCCTAATGTTTGAAAAAATTTTTGCTTATCTTTTTTACAACTAATTAAGTATGGAATCATAACAGTTGCAATTGCTGTACCAAAGACACCATATAAAAACTGATTAACTCTATCAGCATAATACAACCAAGCTAAACTTCCAGATATCAAAAATGATGCAAAAAACGTTTCTACCAATCCATTTATCTGCAATATTGCTGTTCCGAAAAATGCTGAAGGAAGCTTTTTGAGAAAAGTCCTTGCTCGCACATCTTTGACTAGAACTATACCTTTATCAAGCTTAAATTTACCAATTAGCTTTATAAGACTATACCCAACAATAGCAACTTGAATTACTCCTGCTAACAACACAGCATAAGCAACGCTAAATATAGGAATACTAAATCTAGGCGATATGATTACACCAATTATCATGACAATATTTAGCACTATCGGTAATATTGATGATATAAGATATTTACTATAACTATTCAATACTGCTGATATTACTCCTATAACACCATTAAACAGCAAGTATGGGATCATGATGACAAACATACTTCTAACCAAGCTTAGAGTATTACTATCATCGACCAAACCATATGCATATACCTCAACCCAGATATTACTAAATACGATTGCTACAACAGTTATAATCAACAACGACAATGCTATAAAATAAAGCACAGTTATAATAAATTTTTTATTTTTATCGTTAGCATTACCGTCAAGATATGGATTAACTATTTGTGTCAAAACTCCAGATGAAGTTACTTTACGCATAAACTCAGGAAATCTAAAAGCCACCAAAAATGCTTGTAAAGCAGATCCACTACCAAAAAAACTAGCTAATAATAAATCTCTGACAAAACCTAAAAGTTTCGATAAAAATAAAAATATAGATACAATTAAACTATTTGAGAAGAACTTTTTCATTTTCTCAAATCGCAAACTTATTCATTAAGGCTTACTTGACTCTACTTGTGTTTTTTCACTATCTTGTTGCTGTATTTGAGATGATTCTTGCACTGGTTGCTCTTGCTTAACATTAGGATTCCAGTAAATTTCTAGACTCTCTTGTTCCCTGATTGCCAACTCTTTTTCCTCTGGTGTAAGCTTTATTTTAGCTAACTCCTGCTCTGCTTTCTTTAATCCTTTTTTATCAGAAAGATCTGGCATACAGTAAGGATTAAACTGACGCCAGAAACCATCCAACGGATTGTTATACAACTTGATAGCTTCTGATAAATAAGCATACTTAGCAACTTTATTATCAGTCAATTCTGCCATGATAGCAAATGCTGGTGCATATGGTTGTGTTATAGCCTCACGCGCATACTTATATGCTCGTTGTTTATCATCTTTCGCAACAAGTGCTTCTGCCATGCCTGCATGCTTAAATGCATGTTTACCATGATTAATATTCTTATACTCTTTATAATATGCTTCAGCCAAGCCAGCTTCTATCTCAGCTGAATGATCTAAATCATATGCTTTTTGGTACCATTTAATAGTATAATCAGGACTCTTTGGAAGACTTCCAGTTCCATTTAGATAAGCATCGGCAATAAAAGCCCTGCCAAGAGACATACAATATGGATATTCCTGAATAAATTTTTGCTGATTATTAATCAAATAAGCTCCTCTAGCCTCTAAGCTACCATTAGCTATAGCTAGCTTATACCACATATAAGCCTTAGCAACATTCATACCAGGCACTTTATCATTTCTTACATATAGATTGCCTAGCTGATTTTGCGCAACATCATAACCTAGATCTGCTGATTTAGTTATATACTCAATGCCTTTCGGCTGATCTACTTCAATACCTTCTGCTCCAAAAAAGTATAACTCACCAATCAAATATACTAGATATGAATAAGATCTAATACCTTCAGGATCAATTGGAGCACCATTCTTTTCATAAAAATCCGAAGCCCACAACACATAATCTAGCGCATCTTTATCGCTCATATCAAGCTGAACATTAGCTTCAGCCAATAATCCTGTAGCTCTAGCATCAGTTTTAAGATACGGCTTACATGATTCCAAAACTTTTTCATACTCTTGGTCAACACCATCTTGATAACACTCTTTTAGAGTTGCATATGATGAACCAAAGAACATAACTGATAAAAAGGCGATTACAAATCTAACTTTCATCCCTCTCTCCCACAGACAAGTAATATAAATACAAATATTTTTAACAGTATAATATACTTTCGTACCATATTTGTAGAGATTTTTAACAAAAATCTACTTGCCTGCCTTCCGGCAAGTATTTTATATATATATCAATACTATTTTTTGGTAAAAATCCCCTACCTTTTTCTGGCCACTCCACAAAACAAATAGAGTTATCATTTAAATAATCTCGAATACCTATCCACTCCAACTCTTCTGGATCGGCTAATCTATACAAGTCAAAATGATAAATATTAAAATTATCAAACTCATAACTCTCAACCAAGGTATAAGTTGGACTTTTGACATTACCTTTATGACCCAAAGACTTAAGCACTCCTTTTACAAAAGTAGTTTTACCAGCACCTAAGTCCCCATGTAAATATATAATCTGACCTGCCTGGAGTTTCTTAGCATACTCTTGAGCAAACTCAAACATCTGCTTTTCACTTTTCACTATTATGCTTTTCATACTGCTTTATAAATTCTCCAGCTAATACAAATGATCCAAACACAACTGTTACTGTGTCTTTTTTTGACAGATATATACTACTTAAGTCTTTGTTAAAATCAACTCTCACAATTTGATGTGACTTAAACTCTTGCTTTATTTTATCCAAATCTGCTGCTCGATTATCTAGATATCCAAGATCAACAATATCCCACTTATATATATGAGATTTTGCAATATTTAATATTTCATGGAGATCCTTACTTGCCAAAATTCCAAAGACTGCTTCATACCTAATACTTTTATCGCCAAATTTTGAATCTAAAAGCTCAAATAGATGTCTTACAGAAGCTGAGTTATGTGCAACATCTACGACAATATAACTATTATCTATAGAGTCACTTTTCAAAGTCACAAACCTTGCTTTAGCTCTTATACCTTCTAAATTTGGAATATATGATATTAACAACCTATTGAAAAGATAATCAGCGATACCCATCGCAATATTATAACTATGAACAAAACAATCTTTAGAACTATACTCATGAGTTTCTTCACAAATTATTGCGCCACATGCTTGTGCATACTCATAAACACTACTAGGCATACTTGTACCCAAAAACAAAGGCACTTCTGCTCTAGCTATACCAACCTTTTCACGCCCTATTTTATCTAGAGTATCACCAAGAATCTCGCAATGATCGAAATCGATATTTGTAATTGCTGTTATATCAGCATCTATTAGATTTGCAGCATCTAAACGCCCGCCTATACCGACTTCTAAAATCAGATAATCAATAGCAACTCTTTGTGAGTACACACAAGCACACAAGAAAGCTATCTGATAATAAGATAGTCGATACTCTGGTGTTATCTCGTCTAATCTTTCCAAAAGCTCCAAAAAAACATTATCGGCAATTGACTGCTTGTTTAAAGAAATTCTTTCATTAAATCTGAAAACATGAGGAGATGTATGACTTAGCACTTGTTTATTATTCGACACTAACAGCTCTTCTAACATAGCTACTGCAGTACCTTTACCATTTGTTCCAGCAATGGTTATTACTTTAAACTTCTTGGTAAAATTAAATCTATCGAGGATAAGTAGTAAATCTAAAAGATCGCAATTGCGAGCATCTGGCTTAGCCATTATTTTAGCTATTTTAACTTCGATGCTCATTTTTTTATTAAGAACTATACTTGTTGTTCAGTTTTATATTCTAGAGAATGATTATAATTAATTTTAGTCAAGTTAGGCATAAGCTTGTCTATTAACTTCGCAACTTCTTCTCTTAAGTTTCTACGATCAACGATCATATCTACCATGCCTTTTTCTACTAGAAACTCACTTCTTTGGAATCCTTCAGGTAGTTTTTCTCTTACTGTTTGCTCAATTACTCTAGGTCCAGCAAAACCTATCAGAGCTTTTGGCTCAGCAAGATGTACATCACCAAGCATAGCTAGAGATGCAGACACACCACCTGTAGTAGGATCTGTCAGTACAACTAAGTACGGTAACTTAGCTTCTGCAAACCTTTGTAAAGCAGCACTAGTTTTCGCCATTTGCATTAATGAGAATAATGATTCTTGCATCCTAGCTCCACCACTTGCGGTAAAACATACAAAAGGAACTTTCTTATCAATAGCAAGCTTAACACCTCTTACAAACTTTTCACCAACAACTGAGCCCATAGATCCACCTAGGAACATAAAGTTAAAAGCTGCAGCGACTACAGGAAAGCCTTTAACAGCTCCTTCTATTACAACTAACGCATCTTGCTCTTCAGTTTTTTTCTGCGCTTGAGATAGTCTATCTTTGTAAGATTTTGTATCTTTAAACTTAAGCATATCTACAGGAGAGATATTCGCAAAATGCTCTTTTGTGCTCTCTCTATCAAAGAATAGATTTAACCTGTGTCTAGCAGATATTCTATAATGATAGTTACAACTTGGACATACTGACTTATTGTTATGTAATTCTTCAGAATATAATGTTACTCCACAGCTTGGACACTGACTCCAAACTCCTGTAGGCATATCTTTTTTCTGCGCTTCTAAACCAAGACTTCTACCAATTACTCTAGTTAACCAACTCATTATCAACCTCCTCCTAGGTATTATTCGATATAGACTGGCTTAGCCAACAATCTCTATATCACTAAAGAAATATTTAATTTCTTGTGCTGCTGTTTCTGGAGCATCTGAACCATGAACAGCATTAGCATCAATACTATCAGCAAAATCAGCTCTAATAGTTCCAGCTTCTGCTTCTTTAGGGTTTGTAGCACCCATTAATTCACGATTCTTAGCTATAGCATTCTCACCTTCTAAAACTTGTATCATGACAGGACCTGAAATCATAAACTCTACAAGAGCACTAAAAAATGGTCTATCCTTATGTACCGCATAAAAACCTTCTGCTTCTGCTTTTGACAAATGTTTCATTTTAGCAGCAACAATTTTCAATCCAGATTTTTCAAAACGTCTATAGATTTCACCAATTATATTTTTTTCTACCGCATCAGGTTTGATAATAGACAAAGTTCTTTGTTTACTCATTTTAATTAATTCTCCAATTCTTAGTTAATTCAGATTATATCACTTTTATTGACAAAATTTCAAAACCAGGGATTATTTATTAGATTTTTCAACTGCAGCTTGAATATATGATTCAAATAATTTATGCCCATATCTAGGAGTAGATGTAAATTCAGGGTGAGCTTGGCAAGCTATAAACCATTTATGTTCTGGGATTTCTATGAGCTCCATTAGTTTATTATCTTCGGATCTTCCTGAGAAAATCAAACCAGCATCTTCTAAACGCTCAACATAGTTATTATTAACTTCATATCTATGACGATGTCTTTCAATCACCTCATCCGCTTGATAAATTTCTCTAGCACGAGAGCATGCTTTTAATACACATTTATATCCACCTAGACGCATTGTACCACCTAAGTCTGAGTCATGTGTTCTTTGGTGTATAGTACCATCATTTGCTTGCCACTCTGTTATTAGGCCTATGACTGGATTAGTAGTTGATGGATTTAGCTCACTCGAGTGCGCATCTTGTATACCTAATACATTTCTAGCATATTCTACAACTGCTAACTGCATTCCCAAACAGATACCCAAGAAAGGAATCTGATTTTCTCTAGCATATTTAATTGATGCTATTTTACCCTCAACTCCTCTACTCCCAAAACCACCTGGAACTAAAATGGCATCAGCATCATTAAAGAATGACTCTACATTAGTGTCATTAACCTCTTCAGAGTCAACAAATTTTATTTTGACCTTAACACCATTCTTATACCCGGCATTATAAAGAGCTTCATTTAAAGACTTATATGCCTCTGTTAGAGAAACATATTTACCAACCATTGCAATTGTTACTTCACCCTTGGTGCTTCTGATAGTGTTTACAACATTTTGCCATTCGGATAGATCAGCTTCTTTTGTATTTAAATTCAAAAGTTCTACAAGTTTTGCATCAAAACCTTGTTGATTATATCTAAGAGGTACCTCATAAATTGTATCAACATCTTCAGCTGTGAATATACAGTCTTGATCAACATTTGTGAAAAGAGCAATTTTACGTTTCTCACTATCATCAAATCTTTTCTCACAACGACATACCAAAACATCCGCTTGAATTCCAATACCTCTTAATTCTTTGACAGAATGCTGTGTTGGCTTTGTCTTTAATTCTCCAGCAACTCTTATGTACGGTAGTAAAGTTAAATGTACAAATAATGTTCTATTTCTACCCAGCTCAATTCTTAGTTGTCTTATTGCCTCCAAAAATGGCTGAGACTCTATATCTCCAACAGTTCCACCAATCTCAACAATTGCCACATCAACATCTTCAGCAATCCCTTCACATACTCGTCTTTTTATTTCATCTGTAATATGCGGTATTACCTGTATAGTAGCTCCAAGATAGTCTCCTTTACGCTCTCTTCTTAGAACACTTTGATAAACTTTACCAGTTGTAAAGTTGCTTGCTTGAGTCATTTTATTACGAATAAAACGCTCATAGTGACCCAAGTCAAGATCAGTTTCTGCTCCATCTTCGGTTACAAAGACCTCGCCATGTTGTAGCGGACTCATAGTACCTGGATCAACATTTATATATGGATCGAGCTTCATCATAGTTACATTTAAGCCACGACTTTCTAAAAGAGTAGCCAAAGAAGCTGCAGTTACGCCTTTACCCAACGATGATACAACACCGCCTGTTACAAAAATAATTTTAGTATTAGGATTCATTTGAACACATGAAAATATAAAAAATCATGGAACACAATAATAACATTTTTAAAGGTATGTTGCTATTTGAAAATATGACAATCTTTGTTAATTTTTATACCTACTTTTTATCAAATACTGATAATCTAAATAAACACTCATAATAAAATTATTCCATAGATGAGAAGTCAAAAAAAAATACAAATGCCTGATACTTTAGTGATACTATTCTGTATCGCGATCCTAGTAGCTATCACAAGCTATTTCATACCAGTTGGTAAATTTGATGTAAAAAAAATCCAATACTCTTCAGATGGCCAAACATATTCTAGAAATGTATTAGTTGCTGATAGCTTTCAATATAAATTAGATTTTCAAGGTAATCCAGAAACATCTCCTGTCAAAGTCTTTGCAACTGAAAATAGTCAAAATCGAGGTTTTACCAATTTTATATACGATGGTATAACCTCTGGATCAAAAGATGGTGGCGCTGTTGCAATTATAGCTTTCTTATTAATTATAGGAGGCTCTTTTGGGGTTCTTCTTAAAACAAAAGTTATTGACCAATCAATACTTAGAGTAGTGAATAAATTCCAAAATAACAAAATCATCCTACTACCCGTTTTATGTTTTATTTTTTCTTTAGGTGGCGCTGTATTTGGTATGGGAGAGGAAACTATTCCTTTTATAATGTTGCTTGTGCCAATTTTTGTACTTATTGGCTTTGATGCTCTGACTTGCACTGTGGTTATCTACTTAGCAACTCAAGTAGGATTTGCAACTTCTTGGATGAACCCTTTCTCAGTTAGTATTGCTCAAGGAATTGCAGAGATTCCAATATTATCAGGTAGCCTTTTTAGGATTATTATGTGGTTTGTATTTACTCTATCTATAAGTATTTTTGCAATCATCTATGCACTAAAAATACAAAAGAAACCTCAATCCTCACCTATGTATATTTATGATAATTTCTATAGAAACTCTGATGAACATAGTTTAGAACAGACACAAAAAATGTGTATATACTCATGGTTAATACTCTTGAGTTTAATCGCTACGATAATATGGCTAGTGTATGGCGTAGTAGAACTAGGCTATTATATCCCTGAAATTGCAACACTTTTCACAATCCTAGGGCTATTAACTGGACTGTTTGCTATAGTTGGTAAAGTAAATGGTATGAACTTAAGCATTGCTATTGATGCTTTCAAAAATGGTGCGAAAGATCTTTTGCCTGTTTGTTTAATCATTGGTTTTGCTTATGGTCTGATATATCTTATGGAAGGCTCTAATCCTCAAGATTATACAATGTTAAACACTATATTACACTATGCTTCAGAAGCTATCTCAGGTACCAATGAGTATGTATCTGCTATAGGGATGTTTTTCTTCCAATCAATATTTAACTTCTTTGTAACATCAGGATCAGGTCAAGCAGCTCTTACCATGCCAATTATGTCGCCATTAGCAGACCTAACGGGCCTAAGTAGGCAAATTGCTGTCTTAGCATTCCAACTTGGTGATGGCTGGACACATTGCTTAATGCCTACATCAGCTACACTTATGGCTGTGCTTGGTGTTGCTAGGATACCTTATGGATTATGGCTAAAATTCATCTTTAAATTCTATCTCTATCTGATGACTTTAAGTACTATTATGATAATTATAGCTGTGTATATAGAGTACAAATAAAGCCACAGGCATATAAATATTTATTCACCATAGCCGCGATAAAATCCTTGATGTTGAATATTAATTTTATAAAATGAATAAATATTCAAAATAATTGGTAATTAAAATGTCTATCTCATATCAAAAGTTGCAAGCCATGAAGCAAAAAAAGGCGATTTTACACGTTGTCTTCTATTATACTCAGGTGGTCTTGACACATCAGTCATGCTCAAGTGGATTCAAGAAGAATATGGTGTTGAAGTTGTTGCTTTAACTATAGATATTGGTCAAGTTGCTGATAACCTAGAGCAAATAAAACAAAAAGCTATCAATTTAGGTGCTATAGATGCTGTGGTGTATGATGCCAAAAATCGTTTTGCAGATGAGGTTATAAGCAAGGCTATTAAAGCAAATGCTGATTATCAAGGTGGTTATGCTCTTTCAACGCCTCTTGGCAGAGTTATTATTTCAGAGATAGCTGTTGAAGTAGCTAAGAAATATGATTGTCAAGTTGTTGCCCATGGCTGTACGGGTAAAGGTAATGATCAAGTTCGTTTTGAAAGCTATCTAACAACATTAGATGAAAATATAAAAACAATCGCTCCTGTTAGAGAATGGGGAATGGGAAGAGAGCAAGAGTTAGAATACGCCGAAAAACATGGTATCCCTGTTAAGCAACAAAAAGACAAGCCATACTCATATGATGAAAATATGTGGGGCAATACCGCAGAAGGTGATGAAATAGAACACTCTAACCTTATAGCTCCTAAAGAAGCAATTTTACAATGGTGTAAGACTCCCGAAAATGCCCTTGATAAACCACAAAATATTATCCTAGAGTTTGTCGAAGGTATACCAACCAAGCTAGATGGAAAAGCTATACCTTTAGCAGAGCTAATAATGCAGTGTAATAAAATAGGTGGCGAACATGGTGTTGGGGTATTTAACCTTATTGAAGATAGATTGATTGGTCTAAAAGTTAGAGGTATTTATGAAAACCCAGGTGCTAGCATTATAATAGCTGCTCATAAAAAGCTTGAGCAACTTGTTTCTACCCGTCAGGAAAATGAGCTAAAAACATTTATGGACAACAAATGGGCTTACGTTGCTTATGCTGCTGAATGGTATAACCCTGTTATGAATAATATTCTTGCATTTATCGAAGAGCAAAATAAAAAAGTAACAGGAAAAGTGACTGTATCTTTATATAAAGGTAATATAGAAGTAGTAGCCGTCGAATCACCATTTTCAATGCTAAAACCTGAGTTAGCAACTTTTGAAGCTGGTGGCAATTTATTTAATCATAATGCTTCTGCCGGATTTATAGAACTTCATAGCTTAACTCAACGTACAGCATATTCAATAATGAAAAATAAGAAATAATATTATGAGTAAAAAACTTTGGCAAACTGAAACAGATAAGCTCTTACCTATAGTTGAAAAATATACTGTAGGTCAGGACTATGTACTTGACCAGAAACTATTAAAATACGATCTACAAGCTAGTTTAGCTCATGCAAAAATGCTTTATAAGATGAAAGTTATCACAAAAGATGAACTTAATCTTCTCAAAAAAGGATTACAGGAAATACAGGAGCTCTTATCTACCAATGAACTTAGAATAACTCAAGATCAAGAAGATGGTCACACTGCAATTGAACAGTATTTATGTACGCATTATGGTGAAGTTGGTAAAAAGATACACACAGGCAGAAGTAGAAATGATCAGTCATTAGTGATGCTACGTCTTTTCATGATAGATAAGATCCAATTCTTAGAAAAAACTATTCAAGAGAATATCTACACTATTCGCTCTAAAGCTAGTAAATTCAAAAACATACCCATGCCTGGTTATACACACATGCAAAAAGCAATGCCAACTACAGTCACAACTTGGTTGGGATCTTTTGCTGATGCTCTAGCAGATACTCTGTTGCTAATATCAGCTACTAGCAAAGTTATTACCCCCCCTAGGATCAGCATCAGGATTTGGCATTAGTAACTTCAAACATGATAAAGAATATACTACAGAACTACTTAGTTTTAATAGAACACAAGACAACCCTATTTATTGCGCATTCTCTAGAGGAAATTTTGAGAAGCTAATTCTTCAAACACTATCAAATCCCATGAGTATTTACTCAAGATTTGCTAATGATATGATGTTATTTACAATGGCAGAATTTGACTATTTTAGTCTAAGCAACTCATACACAACAGGATCTTCAATTATGCCTCAAAAGCGTAATTATGACTTATTTGAGATTATGAGAGGCAATGCAAAACTGTATCAAGGTTACCTCCAACAAATCACGTCTATAATTGATAGCGTTCCTAGTGGTTATAATCGTGACTACCAATTAACAAAACTACCATTCTTTGAAGCTATAACTCTAATCGAAGATACCGCTTTATTATTTAACTCAACAATCAAGGATTTGAATGTTCATATAGATAAACTAGAGCAAGCAATGACTCCTGACTTGTATGCTACAGAAGAAGTATATAAATTAATAGAACAAGGTCTGTCTTTCCGTGATGCTTATGTAGCTATCAAACTTAAACTAAATAAATAATTCTAGTATTTTTGCAAAAAATAGACATATTCTTCTGAAAAGCTTATAATTGCGATATCTCAATATCGTTAAAATAACGAAAGCTGAAGTTAGTTTATTTAAGGAAAATTTATGGATAAATCTGATATTTATAACGATTTAAGACAGCTCATTCTTAGCAAAGAATTTTCTTCTCAGAACGATATCTGTGATATTTTGGAGGGCTTAGGCTATAGTGCTAGCCAGTCAAAAGTTAATAGAATGCTCAAAAAAATTGGTGCCGTTAAAGTCAAAAATGAAAAAAGCACTCTAGTATATAAAATACCTAATGAGCCAGCTCCTCCGATAATGACTGATAATATTTCATCATTAGTTATTAAGATTGACGCAAATGAAGCTGTTGTAGTAATAGATACTGCTCCAGGTGCCGCACAATTGGTTGCTAGAACTTTAGACTATAATAAAAATAGCTTTGAAATAATCGGTATAGTAGCTGGAGATGATACAATTTTTGTTGCTCCATCATCAATCAAAAATATTAAAAAACTAAAAACAAACATAGAAAACTTCTTATTTTCAAAGTTTTAGATTTTTTATTATATTTACAGCTTCAATAAGAGTTTCTCTGTCTATAGTTAGTGGTGGCAATAAACGAATAGTATTATTTCTAGTTTTTACAGCAAGTATACCTAGATTTAAAAGCTCTTGATAAAAACTCTCAAAATACTGTGGACATATCTGTAAAGCAATAAATAAGCCTTTTGCTCTTATTTCTTGGATATATTTAGAATTTATTTTTTTAATGCATCTACAAATAAGCCTCCTAAGACTTCTGCTCTCTTAGCTAAAGCTTCTTCATCCAAAATATTAAGAGCCTCATACGCTACAGCAGAAGCTAATGGGTTACCACCAAAAGTACTACCATGATCGTCAGAGTATAACACTTCCATAAGATCTTCTTTGCCTAGAAATAGTGAAATAGGTAAAACTCCTCCTCCCAAAGATTTCCCCAATGTCATCCCATCAGGATCTAAACCATAATGCTCTTTAGCAAAGTTTTTGCCGGTACGTCCCATACCTGTTTGTATCTCATCTAAAATAAACAAGACATTATTCTTTTTGCAAATTTCTTGGCACGTATATAAATACCCTTCATCTGGAATAATCACTCCGCCCTCACCTTGGATAGGTCAATAATTATTGCTGCTGTATTTTTTGTAATAGCTTTTTCAAGGGCATCTAAGTCATTATAAGGTATTGAGATAAAACCTTGAGGCATAGGACCAAACTTATCTTTATACGCATGATTCGATGATGTACCTATTGCCGTTATTGTTCTACTATGAAAGCTATTATCGAAAGTTATTATCTCTACCAAACCATCTGGAATCTGCTTTTTTATATATCCCCACTTTCTAGCTACTTTTATTGCAGTTTCTATTGCTTAGCACCACTATCCATAACTATAGCCTTATCCATATTTGTTAGCTCACAAGCTTTTTTTAATAAATTTGCCAACGGCTCATTGTGAAAAAGTCTAGGCACAACTGAAATTTTATTCACTTGCTCAAATAGAGCTGACAAAATTTTAGGGTTATTATGTCCAAAATTTACAGATGAAATACCTGTTGCCATATCAATATATTTTTTACCCAAACCATCATATACGTAAGCATTTTCCCCTTTGACTATATTTATAGGCATGGATGCTACTATATTTGCACCATACTGCTTTGTAATATCAACAACTGCTTTCATAACTTTCTCCCCCACAATAAATGAATAAATAAACACAAATTAATATTTATTGTAAATTTTTATTATTTTTTAGTAAATAATTATTCACAGCAAGTTTTTAAAATGTTCAAGTGTTCATCAAATATTATTAGTTGTGGGCAAATAATGATTTCGAAAATATGCATAGCTGGAATAAATGGTTACACAGGACAGCTTCTTAAAGAATTAATAAGGCTAGATTGTATTCTGAAAGTTTTAAATAGTTGAAAGAGAGTTCCAAATATAGTTTATTAGGTTTTGACGAAACTAAAATAAACGATAAGGAACTAAAAAATGCCAAAGCACTTAACTCTTTCAAATAGATATTGTATAGAAGAATTAGAGTTATACTCGAATCTAGTGTATGATGAAAATCTAATATAGAAATAAGCGGTGTATTCGCAGCAGAATGATAGAATTATTTTGCAAAATATAAACTCTTAACTGAGGAATACACACATGACAAAAAGTAACATAATAG
>NZ_WBSX01000150.1 GCF_009823375.1 Francisella noatunensis subsp. noatunensis
AAGTTAAAGCTTAGACACTTATTATTTTTCAAAGCTAGACAATATAAATACAAAAAAGAAGGTGACTCTAAACAAGTTAAGATAAAGGATAGAGCGAGTATTTCTGAAAGACCTAGCAGTGCTAATAATAGAAAAAATCTTTATCACTTTGAAGGTGACACTATTGTTGGTAAAGACCATAAAAGTGCTATTGTAACAATGGTCGATAGAGCTAGCAG
This sequence comes from Francisella noatunensis subsp. noatunensis, assembly GCF_009823375.1. Lineage (GTDB taxonomy): Bacteria > Pseudomonadota > Gammaproteobacteria > Francisellales > Francisellaceae > Francisella > Francisella noatunensis. The sequence continues at coordinate 219 of NZ_WBSX01000150.1, forward strand.
ATTTACTATTTTAGCCAAGTCTATAGATAGAACAGCTAATTCAATCAATAGAATATTGTACAAAGTATCTAATGGTCATAAAATATTAACAGCTACATTTGATAATGGTAAAGAGTTTGCTAAACATAAGAAGCTAACTAGCAAGACTGGCATCAAAGTATTCTTTGCTGATCCATACAGTCCTTGGCAAAGAGGTACTAATGAAAACATGAATAGGTATATCAGACAATTTATATCTAAAGGTACTAACTTTAACAATATATCTCATCAATACATTAGAAAGTTACAGATAGACTTGAATAATAGACCTAAGAAATGTTCAAATTACTTGACACCTAATGAAGTACATTTTGGTATCTCTATAAACATTGAGAATACAATCTAGCTTATAAAATGTCGATATGTTAGAATTATTACAAATATTTAATTTAATTAGACAAAAATAATAATGGAAAAGAAACAAGTTAAAGCAGTATCACTAATTTCTGGTGGTCTTGATTCAATGCTTGCAACAAAAATGATGTTAGAGCAGGGTATACATGTAGAAGGTATAAATTTTTTTACTGGTTTTTGTGTTGAGGGACATACTCATGCAATTCGTAAGCAAGATAAAGAAAAACAAAAACGTAATAATTCACTATGGGTTGCTGAGCAGTTAGGAATTAAGTTACATATTATTGATGTGATTGAAGAGTACAAAGATGTCTTATTAAATCCTAAATATGGCTATGGTGCTAATATGAATCCATGTCTTGACTGTAAGATTTTTATGGTGCGTAAAGCTAAAGAAATGGGCAAAGGAAAATGGCTTTGATTTTATAATTACAGGTGAAGTAATAGGTCAAAGACCAATATCACAGCGTAAAAGTACAATGCCAGTTGTTCAAAAACAATCAGGAGTAGATGACTTATTACTTAGACCGCTAAGTGCAAAAAACTTACCTGAAACAAAACCTGAAAGAGAGGGTTGGGTTGATAGATCTAAGCTAATGGGAATAACAGGTAGAGGTAGAAAAGATCAAATGAGAATGGCGCGCGATTGGGGGATAGAGGATTATGCATCTCCTGCAGGAGGATGTTGCTTTCTTACTGATAAACAATACTCTGATAAATTAGTTGATTTATGGCAAGCGCGTAATTCAAAAGAGTATGAATTTGATGATATTATGCTTCTTAAAGTAGGTAGACATATTCGTTATAAACCTGAATATAAACTTATAATTGGTCGTGAAGAAGGTGAAAATAATTATTTAAATGGCTATAAAAATCAGTTTATTCATGTGTACAGTTCATCTCATCAAGGCCCTTTAATCCTTATTGATGGCGATTTTGATAAAGCAGATGAAGATTTTACAGCACAAATTTTAGGTAGGTTTACACAGGGTAAAAATGCTGAAAGCGTAACAATGGTGTTTAACTATCTTGATGGTACCAGTAAGGAAGTTGTAGTTAGGCGGATGCCTGCTGATGAGATTAAAAAAGAGTGGTATATAAAGAGTGGTATATATAATGCAGCAATTAAATTTGGAAAGACTTCTTTGCCCAATGCCAGTTATCAAAACACAAAATGCTTTGAAAGCTATGCAGTCAGGGGAGCAACTAAAAGTAGTTTGTACAGATCCTGGGACTATGCATGATATTCCAGCATGGTGTAAAGTAAATGATTATATACTTGTCAAAGCAGAACAAGTAGTAGATAAATATGAATTTATAATAGAGGTGAAATAGTGGATCATTCAGTTTTAAATGTGTTGGTTTGTCCAGTTTGTAACTCAAGTTTACATTATGACAAAGAAAATCAGCTTTTAATTTGTAAGGCTGACAAATTAGCTTATCCAATTCGCGAGAATATTCCAGTAATGTTAGTTGAAGAAGCTAAAAAACTAACGTTAGAAGAGGTAAAAAAATATGGCTAATATTCATGTTGTAATCCCTGCTAGACTTAAGTCTACACGTTTACCTGGCAAGATGCTTGCAGATATTGCAGGTAAGCCAATGATTCAAAGAGTGTATGAGCAGGTAGCTAAATCAAAATTTAAAAGCATAATCATAGCTACAGACTCTCAAGAAATAAAGGAAGCTGCGGAAAATTTTGGTGCAAAAATAATCTTGACAAGAGATGATCATGAGTCAGGTACAGATAGGATAGCAGAGGCAGTTACTAAGCTGGGTTTTGCTGATGAGGATATTGTTGTCAATGTACAAGGTGATGAACCTTTGATTCCTATTGAGAATATTGAGCAAGCAGCACAATTATTAATTGAAAAGCCAGAAGCAGTTGTTTCAACATTGTGTGAGAGAATTACTGAAGCTGAAGACATATATAACCCAAATAATGTCAAAGTTGTTTTTGATAAAAATAACTATGCTTTATATTTTAGTAGAGCCTCAATCCCTTTTGAAAGAGGTTTCTCAGAGAATCATCAAGTTAGTATATCTGAATTTTTTAGGCATATTGGCATATATACCTATAGAGTTGGCTTTTTGAAGCACTATGCAGAGCTTGCAATATCACCAATCGAAAAATATGAAGCTCTTGAACAGCTAAGAGTGCTATATAATGGTTATAAAATTGCTGTTGAACAATCAGCTAAACCAACTCCTGCAGGTGTTGATACACTTCAAGATTTAGAAAAAGTAAGGAAACTATTTGATGTTTAAGCTAGATTTTCGTTTAGAAGCTGATACTTTTGAAATTTGTGAACACTTAGACTGTAAAATTTTGCTAATGAATAATTCTACAGTGCCTTGGTTTATAGTTGTGCCGTTTACAGTTAGAACAGAGTGGTATCAACTTGATGATTCACAGCAGTATAATATTAATAAGATTATTAATAAACTATCTAGCTTTATAGTCAACGAATATAAAGCGGATAAGTTAAATGTAGCCACTATAGGTAATGTGGTTAAGCAAATGCATATTCATGTAGTAGGACGTTTTGAAAATGATCCTGTATGGCCAGCTCCAGTTTGGGGTAATATTCAGTCTAAATCATATACTGATCAAGAAAAAAACAAGTTATTAGAAAAAGTTAAAAGTATATTCTAAATAAATTGATCTTTACTAATCACCGTATATATTATCTATTCTAATTAACATTTAAACTATTAATTAGTTTATAATAACAATCAAGTATTTTTTTATTAGCTAGATTGTATTCTGAAAGTTTTAAATAGTTGAAAGAGAGTTCCAAATATAGTTTATTAGGTTTTGACGAAACTAAAATAAACGATAAGGAACTAAAAAATGCCAAAGCACTTAACTCTTTCAAAT
>NZ_WBSX01000151.1 GCF_009823375.1 Francisella noatunensis subsp. noatunensis
TAGCTTTTTAACTTTACAGGATAGCTTATGATTATTTGAAGTTCTGCGGCTTTGATATAGCTTCTGTGCTATCTCAGCATTATAGTCACTATTTATACTAGTGCGATTAAGTTCCTTTTTTATAGCTCTTTCACTATAGCCAATTTTATTGGCTATTTGAGATGTTTGGTATCCTAATTTAAGTAATTCTTCTATGCAATATCTATTTGAAAGAGTTAAGTGCTTTGGCATTTTTTAGTTCCTTATCGTTTATTTTAGTTTCGTCAAAACCTAATAAACTATATTTGGAACTCTCTTTCAACTATTTAAAACTTTCAGAATACAATCTAGCTTTTTTATTATCCTAATAATTATTTGTGTATTCTCGAAAAGCTATCTTAGATATTTTGTTATCATCATAACAATTATCTACTATCTTGTGGGTAGTGGCGTCATTGGTAATATCTTGGCTAAACCTCTTAGATTAGAATCTACAAATATTAAACAATGTGCAAATACTAAAGCGATAATCTTACTAGGAGCTGGTATTAATCATGTATTTGATAAATTAGAACCAAGCATTAGTGCTTATGATCGTATTCTCAAAACTGCTGAGGTTTATAACCAATATCCTCAAGATATCATAATAAGTGGAGGTTATACTTCAGATTATAAGTTATCAGAGGCTGAAGTTTATGCTGATATTCTCTATAATTTGGGAATTCTAAAATCAAAAATAAGATTAGAAAAACAATTTAGAAATACCTACGAAAATGCTCGATTCACCAAACAAATCTTAAACGATAAGAGTGCTAAATATTGTTTAATTACAGGAGGTATTCACTATCAAAGAGCTAAATTAATTTTTGATAGCTTCAATATAAATACAATAAACATTGCTTCATCTAAAGTAACTCCTGAAATAAGTTTTCTCCCTAATGCATATAATTTTTATATAACGCAGACAATAATTCATGAGTATTTAGGAATTGTTAAATTTTACTTATCCGTTAAATAAAGTAATATTCTAATTTCATTAAAACATCAACCCAAGATTGAAGAAAGATTTTAAAACTATATAATGATACAAATGTAGTAATTAAATATTGTGGAATGAGATGTTCAAAGAAATGATACTAAAAGTCGTAGTTATATTTGGCCTTACCATTGGTATGCTTTTTTTGCTTTTAGATACTTCTGATGCACATGCTGTAAGCAATCCACCTATTCTCGAAATAGTTTCGTTTGAAACCTCTAAAGACACTTCTACTCAACAAGTACTAAATTTATCTAGTAAAGTAACTCAAGACTTAAAAAACTACGAAGGATTCATAAAGAGAACACTAACACAAAATACTAAGGATCCAAATCAATGGGTTGACATCATCGAATGGAAATCTATAGATGATGCCCATACAGCTATGAATCAAGCCCTTAAAAATAAAGATGTAGAAGCATTTCTTAAGTTAATGAAAAATGGCTCTAGAATTTATCAAACGAAATCAGAATATTTAAGTATTCAATCTCAGGCATCTTAAGATCTAAAAAGTTAATTACTTTTTTTCTAGACGGGAGAATAATTAGAATGATTAAACACCTAAAATATCTAATAATAATTATTATATCTATTAACGGTTATGGATATAGCCAGACAGTTAGCATAGCCGCTGCACAGATGATAATCAAACAGCAGTCTTTTGATGAGTTTGCCAATGATATGAACAGACTAACTAAACAAGCTAAAGATCAAGGTGCTGAAATCGTAGTTTTTTCCTGAAGATAACACTGTAAACTTAATTGATGATCTACCATGGAATAAGCAAAGTATAGTTAAACTTAGTGAATATTATAGTCAAACTAAAAACTTAATAGCTAATCTCGCTAAAAAATACCAGATAATTGTTATAGGTGGAACTATTGCTAAAAAAAGAAAGATAAAATATCTAATACTGTTTTAGTAGGTTTACCTAATGGTCAAATAATAAAAAATGATAAAATTTATCTAACTCCAGAAGAAAGAAATGTTGGCTATAATAAGTTTGGTAAAAATATATTAGTACTAGATTATAAAGGTACTAAGATTGCTGTTGTAATATGTTACACAAGTGAATTTCCGAATGTCTCTGAACAATTTTCAAAAGTTAAGCCAGATATTATAATCGCACCATCTTACACAAATGATTTGTACGGTTTAAATAGAGTTCATACTGCAATGAAAATGTTGTCAATCCAAAATTTTGCATACGGAATTGTAGTAGGTATGGCTTCAGGCTTAGATAAACAAAATACCCAAGGAGTTGATGGGGTAAGTCAAATAATTTTTACATCTCCTCAAAATAAAGCTTTTAGACTTAATCATCTAAATATGGGTAATTTTAATAAAGAAGATGTAGTTGTCGAAAAATTAGATGTTACAAAATTACACCAAGCTCGTAAAAATTATGATGCATTTCCTAATGCAGATATTAAATATAATCCAACACTATCGACTAAATTAGTATCTATAACCCAATAAAAATATTTAAATAGAATAACTTCAATTTTAAGCTATAATTTCTACACAGATTTAAATTTAAAAATTAGTTATGAAATATACTAAACTTGGTAAAATTGATATTGATGTTAGTAGAATATGTCTTGGTACTATGACTTGGGGACGTCAAAATACTCAAGATGAAGGCTTTGAGCAGATGGATTATGCTCTTGCTCAAGGTATTAACTTTTGGGATACTGCCGAAATGTATGCGATCCCCCCTACTGCTAAGACTTATGGTAAGACCGAAGAAATAATTGGCAACTGGTTTAAAACAAGGCAGAAACGTAGTGAATGTAATATTAGCGACTAAGTTTTCGCCTATGACATGAGCTAGAAATGAGCAAAACCCTATCACTGATAAGACAAATATTATTGACGCTGTAAATAATAGTCTAAAGCGCTTACAAACTGATTATATTGATTTATACCAATTCCACTGGCCAACAAATAGACCTCACTATCATTTTGGTAACTGGTGGAATTTTGAACCTCTAGCAGGTCAATAAAATAAACAACGTATAGTTGATAATATCCATGAAATTCTAATTCTTCTAATATTAGTTAGAATGATACATTAATTTAAAAAATTTATTAAAAGCTAGATTGTATTCTGAAAGTTTTAAATAGTTGAAAGAGAGTTCCAAATATAGTTTATTAGGTTTTGACGAAACTAAAATAAACGATAAGGAACTAAAAAATGCCAAAGCACTTAACTCTTTCAAATAGATATTGCATAGAAGAATTACTTAAATTAGGATACCAAACATCTCAAATAGCCAATAAAATTGGCTATAGTGAAAGAGCTATAAAAAAGGAACTTAATCGCACTAGTATAAATAGTGACTATAATGCTGAGATAGCACAGAAGCTATATCAAAGCCGCAGAACTTCAAATAATCATAAGCTATCCTGTAAAGTTAAAAAGCTA
>NZ_WBSX01000152.1 GCF_009823375.1 Francisella noatunensis subsp. noatunensis
ATTTGAAAGAGTTAAGTGCTTTGGCATTTTTTAGTTCCTTATCGTTTATTTTAGTTTCGTCAAAACCTAATAAACTATATTTGGAACTCTCTTTCAACTATTTAAAACTTTCAGAATACAATCTAGCAATTATTATTAAGCATGCAAGCCTTAAACTTAGATTTACATCTGAATTTTAGCACTATTATGGATTATTAGATACCTTCCATCGCTTATTTTTGCTTATAGTTTATGTATAAATGCTAAGAATAAAGTAGGTGTTTTTATTTTCTAACTTGGCAAGTTGAGCAACCAGTTAAATTTGCTACAAACTTGGTTCTAGTTGAGAGATATCTCATTATAGCAATTACAATACCTAATCCAATTATGGCAATTGTGCTATATATAATTGATTTGACTGGTGTGTTGAATATATTGCCAAGTTGATATACAACTACAGCAGAAGTGTAGGCAATAGTTGAGCTCCATAATATAGATAATATTGCCCAGCTTCGAGTAGATTCTCTAACTGTGGCACCAATTACAGATATACAAGGTATATATAATAGAACGAATAGTAAATATGAAAATGCAGCTAGCCCAGAGCTAAATTTACTTGTCATATTACCCATAGCAGAGCTACTCATATTAGCATCTGCCTCATTACTTGTGATTGGGTTTAGATCCATGTTGAAAAGGTTATCCCAAGTTGTGTAAATAGCATTTTTGAAGTTGTCTGTAATGCTATAGCTATCGGGAATACCTTGACTATCATCTTGCGTATAAAGAGTGTTTAACGTACCTACTACAACCTCTTTTGCAAGTACTCCTGTCATCAAACCAACAGTAGCTTGCCAGTTATCATCACTAACTCCGATAGGTGCAAATATTGGAGTTATTTCTTTGCCTGCGTAGCTAAGAGCTGATTCGTTTTTAGTAACATTAATACTGTTTAGGCTACCAATAATAATAGCTATTGGGACAATAACTTTACCAGCTTTAAGTAGGAATGATTTTAAGCGATTCCAGCTATAAAGCATAATTGTACTAAAGTGTGGTAAGTGATATTTTGGTATATCTAGTACAAAAGGAGTTGCTTCATTTTTTAGGAATGTAAACTTAATAACATATCCAGTTAAAATTGCAGCGATAATTCCTAGTAAATATAATAAAAATATTACAGATGCTCCATGCTCTGGAAAAAATGCTGTTGCGAATACCGAGAAGATAGCAAGTCTAGCTCCACATGACATAAATGGTGCCATCATAATAGTCATTAGACGATCTTCTCGTGTTTCTAATGTTCTAGATGCCATTATTGAAGCAACATTACACCCAAATCCAACGATCATGGGTACAAAAGCTTTGCCAGATAATCCTATAGATTGCATAAATCTATCGATAACAAATGCAGCTCTTGACATATATCCGGAGTCTTCAAGTAAAGATAGGAATATAAACAAGAATCCTATTTGTGGAATAAAAGCAAGAACAGTATTAATACCTGTACCTAAGCCTTGAGAGAGTATCATAGTCAACTGTTCAGGTAGACCAATAGCATTTGAGTAGTATGCTACACCATCTATAAATACCGATGCTGTAAAGTCATCAAATAATGGTTGAACAGCAGATCCAAACGTAATTGAGAAAAAGAACATTAGATACATCATCATAAGAAACACGGGTATACCTAAAAAACGATTCATACACACAGAATCTAATATTTGAGTTATATTTCTACGAGATTTTGAAGTTGTATAATTTACAGTTTTTTCAATAATGTCATCAACAATACTATAACGAATTTCAGGTATCTTATGTCCTGAGTTTGTTATTAGCTTGGCATGTTCAGTAAGTAGAGCATTAATATCAATATCCGGAGAGTCATGTTCTAACTGAATAGTTCTACCCTCATAGAGCTCTCCTGCTAACCATAGATTTGCAATATCAGATTGGCGTAGTTGTTGTAATTGATTATCTAATGCTAATATATCTTTGGAGTAGTGAGATCTTAAGTCATAATGTGGGGTTAATTGTGGCTTTACAAGAGCATTTTTAAGCTCATTTATACCAACACCTTTTGATCCTATCACAGGAAAAACATTTATCCCTAAGAGTTTCGACAAGCCATCAAAGTTAATTACGACGCCATTTTTGTTAGCAACATCAACCATGTTGATAGCTAAAATCATAGGTACATTTAGCTCTAATAGCTGAATAGTCAGATACATGCTTCTTTCAAGATTAGATGCATCTAGCACATTTATGATAGCATCGGGTTTTTCTTGAATAACATAGTTAAAAGCTATTTGCTCATCTATAGAGCTATTATCTGATGCGGATAGACTGTATATGCCAGGAATATCAACAATTTCAACTTGTTGATTGTCAACTTTAAAATATCCTACTTTTTTATCGACTGTAACACCAGACCAGTTTCCAACTTTTTGGTTAAGCCCTGTAAGGACATTAAATATTGTTGTCTTACCACAATTCGGATTACCTACTAAGGCATATCTCATGATTTGATCTCCTCTAGATCTAATAAATCTAGCTCTTTTATACGTATTGAAATATCAGCATTTCTCACACTGACTTGGCATGGGCCACCAAAAATAGCTTTGCGCTTGATATCAAGGATTTTACCAGGTAATAACCCTAAAGATAAAAGTCTATTTCTGTATGCGACAGGACAATTATGAAGATATCCTCTAATTAAATATTGTGTTTTAGTCTTGTACTTTAACATTTATTTATTCCATAAATGATAATTATTATCAATAATTGTGTAGATTATAGTTTCTGTATGCCAGTTTTGCAATAAGTCTTTTCTTAGTTAGAATGCTAGATTGTATTCTCAATGTTTATAGAGATACCAAAATGTACTTCATTAGGTGTCAAGTAATTTAAACATTTCTTAGGTCTATTATTCAAGTCTATCTGTAACTTCTAATGTATTGATGAGATATATTGTTAAAGTTAGTACCTTTAGATATAAATTGTCTGATATACCTATTCATGTTTTCATTAGTACCTCTTTGCCAAGGACTGTATGGATCAGCAAAGAATACTTTGATGCCAGTCTTGCTAGTTAGCTTCTTATGTTTAGCAAACTCTTTACCATTATCAAATGTAGCTGTTAATATTTTATGACCATTAGATACTTTGTACAATATTCTATTGATTGAATTAGCTGTTCTATCTATAGACTTGGCTAAAATAGTAAATCTGCTAGCTCTATCGACCATTGTTACAATAGCACTTTTATGGTCTTTACCAACAATAGTGTCACCTTCAAAGTGATAAAGATTTTTTCTATTATTAGCACTGCTAGGTCTTTCAGAAATACTCGCTCTATCCTTTATCTTAACTTGTTTAGAGTCACCTTCTTTTTTGTATTTATATTGTCTAGCTTTGAAAAATAATAAGTGTCTAAGCTTTAACTT
>NZ_WBSX01000153.1 GCF_009823375.1 Francisella noatunensis subsp. noatunensis
CAATATAAATACAAAAAAGAAGGTGACTCTAAACAAGTTAAGATAAAGGATAGAGCGAGTATTTCTGAAAGACCTAGCAGTGCTAATAGAAAAAATCTTTATCACTTTGAAGGTGACACTATTGTTGGTAAAGACCATAAAAGTGCTATTGTAACAATGGTCGATAGAGCTAGCAGATTTACTATTTTAGCCAAGTCTATAGATAGAACAGCTAATTCAATCAATAGAATATTGTACAAAGTATCTAATGGTCATAAAATATTAACAGCTACATTTGATAATGGTAAAGAGTTTGCTAAACATAAGAAGCTAACTAGCAAGACTGGCATCAAAGTATTCTTTGCTGATCCATACAGTCCTTGGCAAAGAGGTACTAATGAAAACATGAATAGGTATATCAGACAATTTATACCTAAAGGTACTAACTTTAACAATATATCTCATCAATACATTAGAAAGTTACAGATAGACTTGAATAATAGACCTAAGAAATGTTTAAATTACTTGACACCTAATGAAGTACATTTTGGTATCTCTATAAACATTGAGAATACAATCTAGCTTTTAAATACTGATATAGATACAAATATTACAAGGATAATCTTCCACCATGAATCTTGCATAAAGTTTGATGCATTGACTGTAATTTGTGTAATTGCAGGGAGTGGTTTACCTGAGTTTATAAACATTGCTGAGAATGCTGGAACTGCGAAAGTTAAAAGTATTCCTGTTACCCCAGCAGCAATGACACACACAACAATAGGATAAGAGAGGGCTTTTTTAACTTTCTTTTTTATGCATTTCTAATGCGCTTCACGTTGATCTGCAATTTTATTAAGCATCAAATCTAAATTACCTGACTCTTCACCAGCAGTGATAAGGTCCGACGTATAGTTTATCAAATACTTTTGGGAAATTACTCAATGCTTTTGAAAATGATTCTCCACCTTCAATTGCTTGTTTAATTTGAATAGCTAGTATTTTTAGACGAGGATGCTTACTTATACCCATTATAAATACTTCAAATGATTTAATAATAGGAATACCAGCTTTAGTCATTGTAGCTAGCTGACGAGTCATTTCAGTAATATCTTTGTAAGATATTTTCTTAGGGAATAAGTCCTTGGGTTGTTTTTTTATTTTTATATCGGAGTAACCTTTTTGCCTTATTTGAATTTTTGCTTTTTCCTTAGTATCAGCATCAATAACTCCTTTTATCGTTTTACCATTTTTAAGTTTGGCCTTAAAACTCCAAGATATAATAGTTATTTTATTCTTGTTTTTATTTCCAAATAGCATATTTATTCCTTTAACTTACTCTGTAAGCCTCTTCCATAGATGTTAACCCTTCCGAAACTCTCACAAGGGCAGATTGTCTTACTGTAGCAATACCTTCTTTTTGTGCTTGTGTTGCTAGATCCATAGTGTTTTTATCTTCTAGTATCATTCTGGCAATTTCTCTAGAAACAGGCATCACCTCATATAAACCAAGTCTTCCTTTGTATCCTTTGAAACATCTTGGATAACCTTTGGGATTGGGCTTATATATCTTTGAATTTTGCACTTTTTCAAGTGTTGTGCCAAAAGTTTTCATTAAAATTTCATCATTAAGACCACTATCTTGAACAAGTAATTTAAATTCAGTTTCTGTATCTTCTAGTTTACATTTTGAACAAAGTTTTCTAGTTAGACGCTGTGCAATAATTAATGTTACAGAGGTAGCAATATTATATCTAGGCAATCCCATGTCTACTAATCTATTTAGTGTTTCTGGAGCACTATTGGTATGTAGAGTTGACATAACTAAGTGACCTGTCTGAGATGCTTTAATCGCAATTGAGCCTGTTTCAATATCCCTGATCTCACCAACCATGATTATATCGGGATCTTGACGTAAGAATGATTTAAGAGCTGCGGCAAATGTTAGGCCTTGTTTATTATTAACATTAACTTGGTTGATACCTTTTACAAAAAGCTCAACAGGATCCTCAGCTGTAGAAATATTTTTCTCAGGTTTATTAAGAATGTTAATCCCTGTATATAGCGTAACTGTTTTACCTGAACCCGTCGGACCTGTTACTAATACCATGCCTTGAGGCTGTTTGATGTACTTTAAGTATGTCTCTTTTTGAGTTTCTGAGAAACCTAATTGTTCAATAGGTATTTGAGTTGAGCTAGAGTCAAGGATACGAAGTACAACTTTTTCACCAAAACTTATTGGACATGTACTAACACGAAAATCGATGGCTTTTTCTCGTGAAAGTGAGATTTTAAATTTACCATCTTGAGGAATCCTCTTCTCTGAAATATCTAAACTAGACATGATTTTTAGTCTCGATATGACTTTGGGACCGAGATTTTTTTTAGTATTAAAAGTTTCTATTAATAAACCATCTACTCTATATCTTATACGGAAGTTTTTCTCATATGGTTCAAAGTGTATATCTGATGCTCCTTTTTGTATTGCATCAACAATTGTATTATTAATAAATCTGATAATAGGAGCTTCTTCATCTTTACCGCTTCCTATTATAGCATCGCCTTCGCGTTCACTTTCATCAACAAAATCGATATCAAGTTCTCCACCTGCATTCATCTGCTCTTCAAGTTTTGACTCGCTCTCGACATGTCCTTCATCTTTCAGATATTGATCATATTCTTCAATTTTCTCTCGAATAAGATTTATTTCTCCAACTACTAAAGTAAAAAAGTAATCATATTTACTACGAAGTTTTTTTAATATTTTTTGACTATCGATAGGGTTTGCTATTGCTACATACACACTTTTTTTCTTTTGAATAGAGGTAAGCATTTATTTTCATTACAAAATTCGGTATCAAAATAATCTTGAGGTAAAAATTTTACGTTTATAGCAGTTAAGTCAATATACTGTAAGCGCAGTAAAGTCGCTGACTCAATCATAAATGATCTACTATCAATTAATTCATGATCTATTAAGTAGTCTAAAAAGTCTTGTTTAGCCAGTGACTTATCTAAGCTTATTTCTTCAAGCTGCTGTCTTGTTATGAGTTTACGATGTAGTAATAAAGAAGCCAGCTTCTTATTAATATACGGACTGTCAATCATTTATACTAAAATAAATCACAAAATTAATCAAAATTATATCATGATTAAGATAATTATTAAAAAACAAAATATTTAATATAAAAGTTAGATTGTATTCTCAATGTTTATAGAGATACCAAAATGTACTTCATTAGGTGTCAAGTAATTTAAACATTTCTTAGGTCTATTATTCAAGTCTATCTGTAACTTTCTAATGTATTGATGAGATATATTGTTAAAGTTAGTACCTTTAGATATAAATTGTCTGATATACCTATTCATGTTTTCATTAGTACCTCTTTGCCAAGGACTGTATGGATCAGCAAAGAATACTTTGATGCCAGTCTTGCTAGTT
>NZ_WBSX01000154.1 GCF_009823375.1 Francisella noatunensis subsp. noatunensis
CCTCATGTTTTAATCTACCACAAATAAGTTCCGGAGATATCTTCTTTTTTAACAAAGCTATTATTAGCTTTTTAACTTTACAGGATAGCTTATGATTATTTGAAGTTCTGCGGCTTTGATATAGCTTCTGTGCTATCTCAGCATTATAGTCACTATTTATACTAGTGCGATTAAGTTCCTTTTTTATAGCTCTTTCACTATAGCCAATTTTATTGGCTATTTGAGATGTTTGGTATCCTAATTTAAGTAATTCTTCTATACAATATCTATTTGAAAGAGTTAAGTGCTTTGGCATTTTTTAGTTCCTTATCGTTTATTTTAGTTTCGTCAAAACCTAATAAACTATATTTGGAACTCTCTTTCAACTATTTAAAACTTTCAGAATACAATCTAGCAACTATAAATAAATACTCTAACAAAGCACACTATATAAATATGCTAATATCATATAAGTAATTTGCTAAATAGATTCTAATAGAAAGTTGCCTATAAATAAATTTATCAATTAATTTTGATTCCAAACTGAGAAGCTATATTTTGAACATCTTTTTTATTGATCTTTTTGATGTCATTCGCATTTAAATCTTGAATAGACTTACCATTAATTTTAGTATTGTTGATAATTTGTTGCGCTTTCTTATCTAACCCTGCCTGCTTAACGACTTGACTAACAACATTTTTGACAGTATCAGCACTCAATAAGTTCTTCAAAGAAGACACATCAACACTAAAGTTAAGTTTATTCAAATCACCAGTGATAACACCATTTAATGTTAAGCTAGGTATTTTCTGAGTAAACTGGTTAAAGCTAACACTTACAATATCAAATTCTAGCTGCAAAGGAATATTGAACATTATATTTCTTACTCCACTAAACTGCCAAGTTCCTTGACCAGATATTGTTAAGCTATTAGCATCTATATTAACCCCTTGAATATTTAAGCCCTTAATTGCTTTTCCAGCTACATTTTGCAAATTAAATTTGACAGTATTATCAACATTTAGCTCATTTGAAACAACTACGCTAAGATCAACATCACTATTATTTACAGACTTAACATTAATTGCTGTTGGCTGACCTAATAAGACAGGGTTTGTTGATATGTTAGTTATATTAGCATCGTAGGTAGTACCGGCATTTTGATAACCTTTTATATCAATATTTTGAATTGCAAAACTAGGATACTTATCACGAAGCATTTCATTTTTTACATTCGCATAATCATATACTTTAGCTTGTTGCTTCGGTGTAATTGATTCTGTCTGTTTAGTACCAGTTGCATCATCATTACTAGAACTAAAGTTTGATAAAAACTCTGCTGCTTGCTTAATACCATCAACAACTTCTTTAGTTTGCTTTGCATTAGCTTCTAACTTTTGAAGATCTACTTGTTGTAAATTTTGACTTGCTTTACCAATACTTTCTATAGCTTTTTGCTTAAGTGCTGCTGAATTTAGATTAGTTTCATCTTTAGATGCTGCTTTAGTATTGATATATAAGCTAGCTTTTTCAGCTCTTTGTTTATCTAAAGATACACCAGTAACTAAAACATTTTTTAGCGTTAATTGTCTAGTAAGTAAATTTGAAATATTTAGACTCGCACTCACATTTTCAGCATAGAATCTATCCTTATCAAGATTTTTTGGATCTGCCACGCCTAAACCTTTAATATCAAGACTTGCATTTGTGAAATCTAAGCTTAAAGATTGATAGTCTACTGTTGCTCCATTTGCTTTAGTCAACTGTTGCTTAATGATATTTGATACCATTGATGTTTCTAAGAGCTTAGGAGAATATATCAAAGCCGCAATAATTAAAGCTACAAGAACAATTCCTGTTAATCTAAATGGCTGTCTAAACTTACGATTTTGCATTTCAACCCAGTCAACCTTTGCAATATTCTTGCCCAAGAAAATCCTACTAGCTATCTTAACAAAAAAATTCTTGGTGATTTTGTTATATAGTTCTATACCTGACTGAATAGATGACATTTTTGCAATTATCTTTTTGTATATCTTTGCGATAATAAGACCAAATATAACACCTAAGATTATTGCTAGAACAAACCCTCCTGCGACGAGATAATAATCAAATCCAGCATAGGCTAAGACTAGCGTATTAACCATAGCCTTGAAAATAGGTTGTGTAAAACCATCTAGCAAGAATTGTCCGAATGAGAAGCTAACAATCTCAAGCAAAAATGAAAGTGCTTTTGCGATAATCGCAATAAATACAAACACACCAATATTTATCCTAAGAATCACCCCCAATGTTATTACTGCTACAAAGAGTAATGGTGAGTATGAGATTCCCGGAATAAAACCAAACACAAACGCTAATACTGATGTAATTAACAATTGTGCAGGCGTGAGTTTAGAAAAAATAGTCGATTTAATCTTATTAAATATGTAATCAAACATTCCCAATCACCTTATTTTATTTTTAAATTTACCAAATAATATTACTATAATTGCATTTTATTAACGACTTTTTTTAGGACTAATCTTTCAGCATTGGAGAGTTTTAGTAAATTATATTTATCTTTAAAAAAATGTAACAACACCATAAATGAAATACTTATAACTATAAAATCATGATATTGAATACTCCATTACATCCTATATCTAAAGAGTTTTCATATATCCAATTCTTTAAGTTGCTAGATTGTATTCTCAATGTTTATAGAGATACCAAAATGTACTTCATTAGGTGTCAAGTAATTTAAACATTTCTTAGGTCTATTATTCAAGTCTATCTGTAACTTTCTAATGTATTGATGAGATATATTGTTAAAGTTAGTACCTTTAGGTATAAATTGTCTGATATACCTATTCATGTTTTCATTAGTACCTCTTTGCCAAGGACTGTATGGATCAGCAAAGAATACTTTGATGCCAGTCTTGCTAGTTTGCTTCTTATGTTTAGCAAACTCTTTACCATTATCAAATGTAGCTGTTAATATTTTATGACCATTAGATACTTTGTACAATATTCTATTGATTGAATTAGCTGTTCTATCTATAGACTTGGCTAAAATAGTAAATCTGCTAGCTCTATCGACCATTGTTACAATAGCACCTTTATGGTCTTTACCAACAATAGTGTCACCTTCAAAGTGATAAAGATTTTTTCTATTAGCACTGCTAGGTCTTTCAGAAATACTCGCTCTATCCTTTATCTTAACTTGTTTAGAGTCACCTTCTTTTTTGTATTTATATTGTCTAGCTTTGAAAAATAATAAGTGTCTAAGCTTTAACTTGCTTATTAAGTTGTAAATTGCTTTGTGAGTTATATTAACAATGCCTCATGTTTTAATCTAC
>NZ_WBSX01000155.1 GCF_009823375.1 Francisella noatunensis subsp. noatunensis
AACTAGCAAGACTGGCATCAAAGTATTCTTTGCTGATCCATACAGTCCTTGGCAAAGAGGTACTAATGAAAACATGAATAGGTATATCAGACAATTTATACCTAAAGGTACTAACTTTAACAATATATCTCATCAATACATTAGAAAGTTACAGATAGACTTGAATAATAGACCTAAGAAATGTTTAAATTACTTGACACCTAATGAAGTACATTTTGGTATCTCTATAAACATTGAGAATACTATCTAGCATGTCAATAGTAGGGCCAAGACCTGAAAGACAAGAGTTAATCGATGAGTTTGCAAAAGAGACTCCTTAATTCTTGTATAGAACCAAAGTTAAAGCTGGAATTACAGGATATGCTCAAGTTTTGACAAGCTATGCAACTTTGCCGGAAAATAAGCTTAAGCTCGATCTTGTATATATTAGAAGATGGAGTTTTGTTTTTGATTTACTTATTATTATCGAGACAGTTAGAGTTATTTTTATGAAGATTTTTAGTATATTTCTATCAAAAAAAGAGGTTATAGATAGTAAAGTATTAAATCAAATAGATACAAATTATATAGAGTACAAATATGAATAAAATAATATTAGTAACAGGTGGTACAGGCTACATAGGTAGTCACACAGTTGTTGAGCTTCTTGATAGAGGATATCAAGTTGTTGTGGTTGACAATCTTTCAAATAGCAAACTATCTGTAGTTGATAGAGTTAAGACAATCACAGGCAAAGATTTTGATTTTTATGAGATAGATCTTTTAGACAAAGATAAGTTAGAGAAAATCTTTCAAGAGCATAATATAGATGCGGTGATTCACTTTGTTGGTCTCAAAGCTGTTGGTGAGAGTGTGCAGAAGCCTTTGGCTTATTATCATAATAATCTATTAAGTACACTAAATTTACTTGAGTTAATGCAAGAGTACCAAGTTTATGATTTTGTATTTAGTTCATCAGCGACTGTATATGGTATGTCTAATATACCACCATTTGCAGAGGATCTACCTCTTAGTACAACCAACCCTTATGGTGCGACTAAGTTAATGATAGAAAATATATTAGCAGACCTACAAAAAGCTGATAATAACTTTAATATCACATGTCTTAGATATTTCAATCCTGTAGGAGCTCATAGCAGTGGGATAATTGGCGAAGATCCTCAGGGTATCCCAAATAATCTAATGCCTTTTGTTGGGCAAGTTGGCTCTGGCAAATTATCTAAGCTTAGTATATTTGGTGGTGATTATGACACTCGAGATGGTACTTGTATTAGAGACTATATCCATGTTGTAGATTTGGCGATAGGGCATATATTAGCACTTGAGCATGTCTCAAAAACTAATCCTGATTGGCGAACATATAATTTAGGCTCAGGTAATGGCTGCAGTGTATTAGATATTGTCACAGCGTATGAGAAAGCTTTGGGCAAAAAGATTCCATATCAAATAGTTGATAGAAGAGCTGGTGATATTGCTGAGATGTATGCAAATGCTACAAAGGCAAAACAAGAGCTTGGTTTTGAAACAAAAAAAACTATAGATGATATATGTATTGATATTGTTAGGTGGCAAAATTACGCCAAAGAGAATGATATCTAAAAAAATGAAGATCCTACATGTATTTAAGTCATTTTATCCGTATACCTATGGTGGTATAGAGAAGTTCATTCATGAGCTATCAGTCGCTATGGATAAAAAATATGATTTGGATATACATATTCTAGCTATGGATAAAGAAAATCAAACTATACACAAAGATTTTTATACATTGCATTTTGCTAAAACAAATTTAAGTATAGCCTCAACAACTTTTTCATTCTCGGCAATTAAGAAATTCAAAGAATTAGCTAAGAAGGTTGATCTTATCCATTATCATTTCCCATATCCGTATGCTGATTTGCTGCAGACTATTTGTAAGCCAAATAAGCCATATATAGTCACGTACCATTCAGATATTATCAAACAAAAAAAGTTGATCATATTGTATAAACCTTTGATGAGAAAGTTTCTTAATAGTGCAAAATATATTTTACCAACATCCCCTAATTATCTTGAAAGTAGTCAAATACTCAAACAAGTTAAAGCTTGTAAAAGAGTTATTCCAATAAGCTTGAATAAGTCAGATTATGATATTGATGAAGATAATTATCAGTATTGGAAAAGAAATATTGGCTTTGAAAAGTTTTTTATTTATATCGGTGGGTTGAGATATTATAAGGGTTTAGATGTCTTGATCGATGTTATGAAAGAGCCAGATTATCCACTTGTTATAGTTGGCGATGGTGATCAAAGGGAGTTGCTTGAGCAAAAGTTAATCAAAATAATCTACAAAATGTAAAATTTGTCGGTGCTTTGGATGATAAAGATAAATTATCATTACTAAAATTAAGTTATGCTTTGGTGTTACCATCAAATATAAGAACAGAAGCTTTTGGATTAGTCTTGCTAGAGGCTAGCATGTTTGCTAAACCAATGATAACTTGTGAAATTGGCACAGGTACAACCTTTGTAAATATTGATAAACAAACAGGATTGGTAGCAAAGCCAGATGATAATCAAGACCTAGCTAACAAGCTCAAAGAGCTTTGGCAAGATGAACAAAAAGCTCAAGAGTATGGAGCTAATGCTAAAGCTAGATTTGATGATATCTTTAGTCTAGAAAAAATGGTAGTCAGTTATAAGTCGGTTTATGATAAAGTTATAGAGAGCAGTATTAAGTGAAACAATTTTTTAAATATTTTTTTGGTATTTTAGATACCACTCAGAAAAAAAGATTTTTTTATATCTTGTTTTATTATTTTTAGGTTCCACATCTTCAATGTTAGGTGTTGGAGCAGTTATTCCTTTTGTAAGTGTGTTAGTTAATCCAAGTCAATTTGATAATATGATATTCTTAAATGGTTTTAGCCATTTTCAAATAGTGCTTATGAGCATAGCTTTATTGATCTTAGCTTTTTGGATAAAGAATATAATTGGTGTGGCACTATTTTGGTTTCAAACCAAATTTTTAAACTCTATAGTTCTTAGTATTCAGCAAAAGCTATTTAAAAGCTAGATTGTATTCTGAAAGTTTTAAATAGTTGAAAGAGAGTTCCAAATATAGTTTATTAGGTTTTGACGAAACTAAAATAAACGATAAGGAACTAAAAAATGCCAAAGTACTTAACTCTTTCAAAT
>NZ_WBSX01000156.1 GCF_009823375.1 Francisella noatunensis subsp. noatunensis
CAATATAAATACAAAAAAGAAGGTGACTCTAAACAAGTTAAGATAAAGGATAGAGCGAGTATTTCTGAAAGACCTAGCAGTGCTAATAGAAAAAATCTTTATCACTTTGAAGGTGACACTATTGTTGGTAAAGACCATAAAAGTGCTATTGTAACAATGGTCGATAGAGCTAGCAGATTTACTATTTTAGCCAAGTCTATAGATAGAACAGCTAATTCAATCAATAGAATATTGTACAAAGTATCTAATGGTCATAAAATATTAACAGCTACATTTGATAATGGTAAAGAGTTTGCTAAACATAAGAAGCTAACTAGCAAGACTGGCATCAAAGTATTCTTTGCTGATCCATACAGTCCTTGGCAAAGAGGTACTAATGAAAACATGAATAGGTATATCAGACAATTTATACCTAAAGGTACTAACTTTAACAATATATCTCATCAATACATTAGAAAGTTACAGATAGACTTGAATAATAGACCTAAGAAATGTTTAAATTACTTGACACCTAATGAAGTACATTTTGGTATCTCTATAAACATTGAGAATACAATCTAGCTAATAATTTTTTTAATTTTTCCAAATACCTTATTTAGAAACCCTTTTTTTGCTCGTAATTTATTAGCTTTTTTTATTTCATTGAGTCTTTGCATTTGTTCTACAGAATCTTGAATCGACTCTACAGTTGCTAAACTATTATCTTGCTGATGGCTTTCATCAGAAAAAGTTTCATTATCTACAGTTTCAATAGGTTGATTTTGTTCATAATAAGTATTAGGGTCATTTAAATCAGCGTATTTTAGATCAAGACTAGCAGTCTTCGGAGCTTCGGGTTTCATTGAAAATTTATTCTCGGTTATGACATACATATCATTTTCATTTTTTCTGATGAAACCTTGATCTCTAAGTACTCTACGATATTTGTATATTAGGCTTCTAGAGACTCCAAAACCATCTGCTAACTGAGCAACACTATAGCCTTGCTCAATAGCTTTTAGAATAGCTTTTTTTATAGCGAATTCTTTCTCGTTAGGTATTTTCATATTAAAATATTTGACCCGAAAAATATTTAGTTAATTATAGCTTAGCGATTAAATTTATACAACTTGTCCTGAGGCCCAACCAGAAGCCCAAGCCCACTGAAAATTATATCCACCTAGCCATCCGGTTACATCGATAACTTCACCGATAAAATATAATCCTTTGACTTTGTTAGCTTCTAAGGTTTTAGATGATAATTCATCACAGCTAACACCACCTAATGTAACTTCTGCGGTACGATAGCCTTCAGTTGTCTGTGGATATATTATCCATTGATGGAGCTGTTGGTCAATTTTATTTATCTGTTCTGCAGATAAATCACATATTCTTTTTTCAAGTAGAGAGTTCTCAAAAAATGTATTAATAAGATTTTTAGTCAGTAATTCTGATAAAGTGTTTTTTAGTGTGACTTTTGAGCCTTGCTCTTTTTTTGAAGTTAAAAAATCACTAATATTTGCATTTGGGGAAAGGTTGATTTCAACACTCTCTCCTGAGTGCCAATAAGATGATATTTGTAAAATGGCTGGACCACTTAATCCTTTATGTGTAAAAAGGATATTCTCATCAAAACTTGCTCGATTGTTTGAGACTCTACAGTAAGTTGATACCCCACGTAACTGTCCAAATTTTTGTTGATCTTCGGAGTTGAAAATAAAAGGTACTAGACCAGCTCTTCGAGGGTTAACTTTTAAGCCAAATTTTTTGGCGATTTTATAACCAAATCCAGTTGCCCCCATAGTAGGTATAGATAACCCACCAGTAGCAATTACTAGTGATTGACATATATATTCACCAGTGCTGGTTGTTAGATAAAATATGTCTTCTTTTTTTGTAATATTATCAATAGTTGTATGCAACTGTATATTAGCTTGATATTTCTGGCATTCATCTAACAGAATATTAACGATATCTTTAGCTTTGTTATCACAAAAAAGTTGGCCTAGAGTCTTCTCATGATAAGGAATATTATATTCACTAACTAGACTAATAAAGTCCCATTGAGTATATCTTGATAGTGCAGATTTCATAAAATGCTGATTATCAGCTAAGTATCTATCAGCTGCGATATTATAGTTTGTGAAATTACATCTTCCTCCACCAGACATTAGAATCTTTTTGCCTACTTTATTGGCATGGTCTAATACTAGTACATCACGAGATCTTTTGGCTGCTTCTATAGCACACATAAGCCCAGCTGCACCGGCACCGATTATTATTACATCATAATTTTTGATAGACATAAGATTTAAAGATCCTTTAGTTTATACCAGTATAACCCAACAATTATAAACATTAAAACCAAGTAAATACTTATAATGTTTGTAACATTATGAGCATGCACATAGCTTTGTAAAAATGATGTTAAACTAGTCATTGAGATATTCACAAAATACATAATTGCTGCTGCAGTTCCAGGGACATGTCGAAACATTGAGATACCTTTTCCCATCGATAGTGGAAAGATTGATCCACATGTGAAATAAACAGCCATAGTAGCAATAATAATCAAAGATATACTGTTATTTATTAGGCTAATTATAAAGAAAATAGCAGTTAAAATTATGAATAAATGGCTAGATTGTATTCTGAAAGTTTTAAATAGTTGAAAGAGAGTTCCAAATATAGTTTATTAGGTTTTGACGAAACTAAAATAAACGATAAGGAACTAAAAAATGCCAAAGCACTTAACTCTTTCAAATAGATATTGTATAGAAGAATTACTTAAATTAGGATACCAAACATCTCAAATAGCCAATAAAATTGGCTATAGTGAAAGAGCTATAAAAAAGGAACTTAATCGCACTAGTATAAATAGTGACTATAATGCTGAGATAGCACAGAAGCTATATCAAAGCCGCAGAACTTCAAATAATCATAAGCTATCCTGTAAAGTTAAAAAGCTAATAATAGCTTTGTTAAAAAAGAAGATATCTCCGGAACTTATTTGTGGTAGATTAAAACATGAGGGCATTGTTAATATAACTCACAAAGCAATTTA
>NZ_WBSX01000157.1 GCF_009823375.1 Francisella noatunensis subsp. noatunensis
CTATCTCAGCATTATAGTCACTATTTATACTAGTGCGATTAAGTTCCTTTTTTATAGCTCTTTCACTATAGCCAATTTTATTGGCTATTTGAGATGTTTGGTATCCTAATTTAAGTAATTCTTCTATGCAATATCTATTTGAAAGAGTTAAGTGCTTTGGCATTTTTTAGTTCCTTATCGTTTATTTTAGTTTCGTCAAAACCTAATAAACTATATTTGGAACTCTCTTTCAACTATTTAAAACTTTCAGAATACAATCTGGCTTTTTATTTAAAACTGGCGGAGAGAAAGGGATTCGAACCCTCGATAGTCGTTAAACTATACACGCTTTCCAGGCGTGCTCCTTCAACCACTCGGACACCTCTCCAAAGAGATATTAAGTATACAGCAAAAGCTTATATTTTCAACTTTTAGATAATCATCACACCACCAGAAACAAACATCAAAACTATGAATAAATTCTTTAGAAGCTTTGGAGAAATTATCCCTAAATAATTAACTGCCAAAAGACTACCTGCCAATGCAAATATACCCGATGATACTAACAATGGAATATTTAGATAACCAAGTGTTGATGGTACATTAACACTAATTCCATAAGTAAGTACAAATGCTGCAATTAATGAGTTTATGAGTACACAGATACTAGTTATAGCTATGGCTTTTTTGATATCTGTACCAATCTTTATAAAAAACATTGTTGCAAATGTTGTTGAGCTTGCTAAAACACTCAACACACCACAAAAACTAAAAATACTATATCTGGCACTCCTAGGTAATTTGACAACCTTATTATCATTGTGCAATATCATCCAGATACCACTTCCAAATAATAATATTGCAAATACTATTTTCAAAAGATCTGTATTTATATGTTTTGCAACTATTGAGCCTACTAGCGCCCCTATAGATAAATATACTAAATAATACTTTAATTCTCCTAAGTATATATTACCCTTACGATAGTGTTTGTATGTTGCTATAGAACTTAAAAATATAGACATCCCACAACAAGTCGCTATAGCTATTTGCATAGCAAAGTCCGCTCCATAAGTATGTACAATTATAAAATAAAAAGCTGGAACCGCTATCAAACCTGCTCCTCCACCAAGTAGTGTAGAAATAAAACTAGCTACAAAACCAACAATTGCTCCTAATATGATTAACATTATTTTTCCCTATGATTATTTAAGATAGTTATAGACAGTAGCTCGACTAATATTTAGTGCGTTTGCAATGTATTTACTTGCATTCTTACCATCTAGTGCGCCTTGTTGTTTAAGTTCTAAAATCAAATTTTTCTTTTGATCCCTTGTTAAATTATCGACTGATAAATTATTGTCTATACAATATCTCTGCACAAAATTGTTAATTTTTTCATAAAAAGTATCTCTAAAAAGGCTCTGTTGCTGCTGAGACATTTGCATATTGTTATTATTTAGAAATACGTTTATTAAGCTTTGATATCTATCAAACACAGAAACATCTAAATTTATGCATAATGTCCATATAACATCATTTGTTGCGTTTTTAATTACAGTGATAATGCATTTCATTTTGCGCCCATCATAATTTATTTTGTCATACGGCCCCCTATTACAAAATCATTATATGCATCTAAATCTATATGGTCTAAATATGATATATCTCCAATTTCTCTTTTAGAGATAGGATTAAAAATTGCTACTATCTTGTTCTTAGATAAATCATGAATTACAACTTCTGCAAAAGGATGCAAAAGCCTACTTATAGCCTCCGCGACATTTATAAATTTTTCTAACTCAAGATTCATTTTGATATCTAAAACCACATTTTTAGATATACTAGTCTATTTTAGGCTTTTTGTCAACAAAATGTTTTAAGAAGATTTAAACTTAGTACTGCGACATATATTTACAAAGTTAACAATTATAGGTCCAATAATATTCTGCCAAATTGCATAAAAAGTTGCAGCAATAGCTGCTTGATTACCAAAGAAGGTCAAAGCTATTACAATCCCTAAACCAACATCTAATATACTAAACTCAAATAGCAAAGCTAATCTACTATCAAAATCTAGACCCAAAACTTTACCTATTAAATATCCAAACACATTAGCAAATATACTAAGGATTATAACGCTCAAAATAATATCTAAAGGCACAAGTATAATAGCATCTTTATTTAAAGCTGTTACAACCATTACTATTAACATAATCAAGAATATTGGAATACTAGAGATTTTCATTAAATGCTAGATTGTATTCTGAAAGTTTTAAATAGTTGAAAGAGAGTTCCAAATATAGTTTATTAGGTTTTGACGAAACTAAAATAAACGATAAGGAACTAAAAAATGCCAAAGCACTTAACTCTTTCAAATAGATATTGTATAGAAGAATTACTTAAATTAGGATACCAAACATCTCAAATAGCCAATAAAATTGGCTATAGTGAAAGAGCTATAAAAAAGGAACTTAATCGCACTAGTATAAATAGTGACTATAATGCTGAGATAGCACAGAAGCTATATCAAAGCCGCAGAACTTCAAATAATCATAAGCTATCCTGTAAAGTTAAAAAGCTAATAATAGCTTTGTTAAAAAAGAAGATATCTCCGGAACTTATTTGTGGTAGATTAAAACATGAGGGCATTGTTAATATAACTCACAAAGCAATTTAAAGCTTAGACACTTATTATTTTTCAAAGC
>NZ_WBSX01000158.1 GCF_009823375.1 Francisella noatunensis subsp. noatunensis
CTATTATGTTACTTTTTGTCATGTGTGTATTCCTCAGTTAAGAGTTTATATTTTGCAAAATAATTCTATCATTCTGCTGCGAATACACCGCTTATTTCTATATTAGATTTTCATCATACACTAGATTCGAGTATAACTCATAGTTTTTTTAGGGAATTAAAACTTGGTTTGACAATATTTGAGCGATATTTTCTAATTTTGATAAGCTCCTTGTAGAACGGAGTGTATACTTTATAGTGTGTGCCATCATCTTTTTTACATTGCCATGGTTCGATAAGTAGACTTCCATTAAAACTATTTACATTTATATCTTGTTTTTGCAGAAATTGTTTAATCTGAGTATCTCTATCAATACTGTACTTGTCATAACATCTATTCCAATAAAAATCCGTGATATTATTTTCTTTGACAAGTTTTTTTATGATTTCTAGGGGATTACCACTAAAAAAGTTGAGCTTATTATTTAGAGATTTACTTAGACTGCTCAAAGAGTGATGAAGCCAAAGTTTGCTAGCTCCACCAATCTCTTGATTCTCATCTAGTATAAATATTGTAATTGTCTCATCTGCTTGACTAGCCTGATGTAGCGCAGGGTTATCCGCAAGGCGTAAGTCTTGACGAAACCAATGTATAGCTATTTTTTTAGGCATATTTCCTCATTTATAATATTATATAACATTTCGACATGTTCATCAGAGTCATTTAAACATGGAATTAAAACAAATTCTTTACCACCTTTTTCAATAAAGTTTTCTTTTTCAGTGATTGCTAGCTCTTCCAATGTTTCTAGGCAATCGGCACTAAATCCTGGGGCTATAACTACAACTTTTTTATTTTGCTTTGCAAATTCTTCTAGTTTGACAGTTGTATATGGTTCTAACCATTTTTTAGGACCAAAACGAGATTGAAATGATAATTCAAAATCTATATCAGGATATTCATTTTGCAGGTTTTCTTTGACCAAGCGATAAGTTTTGTGACAATGGCAATAGTAGGGATCACCTTTATCAAAATATTCCTTTGGTAAGCCGTGGAAAGAAAATAAAATTATATGCGGATATGAGTCTGTAGCTTGCAGATAATTTCTAATTTGTTGACTAATAGTTTGAATATGAAACTTATTATCATAGTAAGGATTTATTGCTTTGATAGTGGGTTGCCATCTTAGCTTTGATAAGACTCTATAAACCTCATCATACACAGTTGCAGTAGTAGTCGCAGAATACTGAGGATATAGTGGAAATACTATTATCTCAGTTACTCCTTGATCTTGTAAGCTTTTAATCTTACTTTCAATGCTTGGATTACCATAACGCATCGCACAATCTACTATGTAATTATCGCGTCTTTGATCTAGTTTTTTTGCTAGATTTTCAGTGTATAAGAGCAAGGGCGATTTATTATGCTCTTTATTCCATACGGCTTCATAAGTATGAACATTCTTTTTTGAACGAATTGGTAGAATAATTAAATTTAAGATTAGTTTCCATAATGAAGGATTAGCTTCTATGACTCTACGATCAGATAAAAATTCTCTAAGATATTTTTTAATAGATTTTGTATCATAGTTATCAGGAGTACCTAGATTAACTAATAAAATAGCTTTTTTATTATATTTAGTACTGTATTGTTGCATATCTTTTGTGTACACATTTAACCTAAGGATAATTGTAGCAAAATATCATAGTCTAAAGTTAAATTTTTTTCATATAACTAACTAAAAAAGGTTATAATTAATTTTGGGCTAAAGGCCTTTTAAAGGAGATGTAAACAAATGAAAAAATAATTTTAATTACTGCAGGTTTGCTGGGTGTTGCGATGAGCTATGCCTATATGCGACCAGCTAATCCATACACAATGTATTATGGTCCAGAAGTTGAGCAAGAGAGAGCACAAGGTGCTGCTTATGTACCACCTGATAGAGAGTT
Organism: Francisella noatunensis subsp. noatunensis; assembly: GCF_009823375.1. Taxonomy (GTDB): domain Bacteria; phylum Pseudomonadota; class Gammaproteobacteria; order Francisellales; family Francisellaceae; genus Francisella; species Francisella noatunensis. Next base: position 1,929 of record NZ_WBSX01000158.1, read on the forward strand.
TATTAACTCAAGATATGGTGAGTATATAGACAATAGACAAGTAGAATTTAGTCCTGGTGATGATGCAAATAGACTATTTTGGTCTTATAAGTCAGCCGTAATTAATTAGACGATATTCGTTAAGTTTAAATTGCTAGATTGTATTCTCAATGTTTATAGAGATACCAAAATGTACTTCATTAGGTGTCAAGTAATTTAAACATTTCTTAGGTCTATTATTCAAGTCTATCTGTAACTTTCTAATGTATTGATGAGATATATTGTTAAAGTTAGTACCTTTAGGTATAAATTGTCTGATATACCTATTCATGTTTTCATTAGTACCTCTTTGCCAAGGACTGTATGGATCAGCAAAGAATACTTTGATGCCAGTCTTGCTAGTTAGCTTCTTATGTTTAGCAAACTCTTTACCATTATCAAATGTAGCTGTTAATATTTTATGACCATTAGATACTTTGTACAATATTCTATTGATTGAATTAGCTGTTCTATCTATAGACTTGGCTAAAATAGTAAATCTGCTAGCTCTATCGACCATTGTTACAATAGCACTTTTATGGTCTTTACCAACAATAGTGTCACCTTCAAAGTGATAAAGATTTTTTCTATTAGCACTGCTAGGTCTTTCAGAAATACTCGCTCTATCCTTTATCTTAACTTGTTTAGAGTCACCTTCTTTTTTGTATTTATATTG
>NZ_WBSX01000159.1 GCF_009823375.1 Francisella noatunensis subsp. noatunensis
TAAATTGCTTTGTGAGTTATATTAACAATGCCCTCATGTTTTAATCTACCACAAATAAGTTCCGGAGATATCTTCTTTTTTAACAAAGCTATTATTAGCTTTTTAACTTTACAGGATAGCTTATGATTATTTGAAGTTCTGCGGCTTTGATATAGCTTCTGTGCTATCTCAGCATTATAGTCACTATTTATACTAGTGCGATTAAGTTCCTTTTTTATAGCTCTTTCACTATAGCCAATTTTATTGGCTATTTGAGATGTTTGGTATCCTAATTTAAGTAATTCTTCTATACAATATCTATTTGAAAGAGTTAAGTGCTTTGGCATTTTTTAGTTCCTTATCGTTTATTTTAGTTTCGTCAAAACCTAATAAACTATATTTGGAACTCTCTTTCAACTATTTAAAACTTTCAGAATACAATCTAGCTAATCATAAGGAAGAATATGAGATATGACTTTGGCTTTATAGCTATTGGTGATGAGATTGTTGACGGTGATATTATTAATACAAACTCAAGTAACTTTGCTAAATATCTAGTAAGTAATGGGTTTGAAATAGGATTTCATATCAGTTGCAAAGATAGTTATGAAGATATTATTTCTAGCATTGATTTTCTAAGATCTAATCATAAAAATATTATTACTATCGGTGGTTTAGGACCAACTGAAGATGATTTAACCACAGATTCCATAGCAAAATACTTCAAAAAAGATATGCTTTTGGATGATTCATCATGGCATAAATTAGAAAAAAGAATGCTGGCTAAATATGGGAAAGTCACTCTGGGAACTAAAAAACAAGCTATGTTCCCTACTGCTGCAAAGATTATAATAAATCAAAATGGTACCGCTAATGGATTCAAACTAGAGTTCGATTCTAATAGATTTATATTTGCTTTCCCAGGACCTCCTAAAGAATGTATACCGATGCTTGAAGCCTTAAGTTTAACCAATAAATCAAAAAACAGAAAAATAATCCGTAAACGATGGAATATTCATAATATAGGTGAAAGCCTGCTTGCCGAAAAGCTTGAAACTATAAAAGAAAAATATTCATTTGTTACTTTTAAATATAGAATTGCTGAAGGATTTATAGAGCTGAAATATTTTTACCCTGAAGGCTGTCCATATAGTGAAGATATTATCATAAATGTGGAGCACCTTTTAAAAGAGCATCTAAATACCAAGGTTTAACTGTTCTTTTTTATCAATGAATATAGCATCAACTTGCCATTCAAGTAATTGTTTAATTTCATCATCTGTGTAAACAGAATAAACAAAAACTTTACCAAATTTGCGTTTTAAATATTTAACTCTTGAATGAGTTAAGCAACTATAATTTATTATGACTGCTATATATCTGTTTTTAATAAAGTCTCTATAAAGCTTACCATCAATATACTCAAAATCCCTAACCCAGTTAGTGGTATAAAAAAGTTTGCCTTGAGTAAAATCTTTATGTCTCCTTAATTCTCTCATTACCACTTTTGAGAAGCTTGATAATAGAATCTTTGATTTAATATTTGGATAAGCTCCAAGAAGTCCAATAACTTTATTGACCAAGATCTTTTGATAATTTATGTTTTCATTACTTACTTTAATTTCTAGATTCAAAAAAACATTATTATGCTCTGCCCAGTCAAGATACTCTTTCAAAGCTAATACCTTTGCCTTTGATTTGACTACAGGATGAATAAGTTCTATAGCTTCTAGTTCAGACCATGACATATTTGTGACATTTTCAGAAGTACTAGAAAATCTTTGTGGAGTATCATCATGAAATAAAAATAATTCTCCATCAGAACTCATTTGCACATCTGTTTCAAACCACCTAAAACCAGCACTCTTAGCAATTTGAAAAGCTTCTATTGTATTCTCAACAGCATCACTATTAGCACCTCTATGAGAAATATATTTATCTACACGCATACGTTAAAAAAGATTATTAAACTTCGACTCGAATTATACATCAAAAAACATTATTAAAATAATTCCTTTTTATTGCTAGATTGTATTCTCAATGTTTATAGAGATACCAAAATGTACTTCATTAGGTGTCAAGTAATTTAAACATTTCTTAGGTCTATTATTCAAGTCTATCTGTAACTTTCTAATGTATTGATGAGATATATTGTTAAAGTTAGTACCTTTAGATATAAATTGTCTGATATACCTATTCATGTTTTCATTAGTACCTCTTTGCCAAGGACTGTATGGATCAGCAAAGAATACTTTGATGCCAGTCTTGCTAGTTAGCTTCTTATGTTTAGCAAACTCTTTACCATTATCAAATGTAGCTGTTAATATTTTATGACCATTAGATACTTTGTACAATATTCTATTGATTGAATTAGCTGTTCTATCTATAGACTTGGCTAAAATAGTAAATCTGCTAGCTCTATCGACCATTGTTACAATAGCACTTTTATGGTCTTTACCAACAATAGTGTCACCTTCAAAGTGATAAAGATTTTTTCTATTATTAGCACTGCTAGGTCTTTCAGAAATACTCGCTCTATCCTTTATCTTAACTTGTTTAGAGTCACCTTCTTTTTTGTATTTATATTGTCTAGCTTTGAAAAATAATAAGTGTCTAAGCTTTAACTT
>NZ_WBSX01000016.1 GCF_009823375.1 Francisella noatunensis subsp. noatunensis
TAGCTTTTTAACTTTACAGGATAGCTTATGATTATTTGAAGTTCTGCGGCTTTGATATAGCTTCTGTGCTATCTCAGCATTATAGTCACTATTTATACTAGTGCGATTAAGTTCCTTTTTTATAGCTCTTTCACTATAGCCAATTTTATTGGCTATTTGAGATGTTTGGTATCCTAATTTAAGTAATTCTTCTATACAATATCTATTTGAAAGAGTTAAGTGCTTTGGCATTTTTTAGTTCCTTATCGTTTATTTTAGTTTCGTTAAAACCTAATAAACTATATTTGGAACTCTCTTTCAACTATTTAAAACTTTCAGAATACAATCTAGCTTTTATAAACTCTGTAGAGTGGGTAATATTCTGCTATAATATAAAGTTCTAATAAAATATTAACTGCTGAGCAACTATGCTTAAAAATGTACTAAAAACTAATTTTAAAGACTTCAAAGAAATCTTTAAAAAACCTAAGCAACACAACTATTATTTACCTAAATATTTACAACTTAAATATACATTTGTGCCAATATTAATTTTGGTTGTATTTGCATTTTATAATCTTGATACACCTGTTGAGAACTATATCAAACATTCAATGCCTGAAGCTGTTGGTAATACTTTTAGATATATTACTGATGTTGGTAAAGCCGAATATATCCTAATAATATGTGGAGTGATAGTTATAGTTAGACTATTTATCAATATTGATAAGCTTTCTGAGAGTACCAAAATTGCTTTTAATAAGATTTGTATATATTCAGGATTTATTCTAGCAACTGTAGCAATAAGTGGTATTGTAGGCCAGGTTCTCAAAATTATAATAGGCAGAGCTAGACCGAAATTTTTCTTAGAATATGGATCGCATTATTTTCAGCATTTTCATGCCCTAGGTTATGATTTTGCAAGTATGCCTTCAGGACACTCGATCACAGTCGGTGCGATGTTTATAGCGTTTTTTTATATCTTTCCAAAATTTAGATATTTGTGGTACGTACTTATAGTTGTATTCGCTGGTAGTAGAATTATAGTTGGTTCTCATTATCCTAGTGATGTGATTTTTGGAGTGGCTTTGGGTTGTTATTGTACCGCATATATATATTGTTGGATGTTAAATAGAGAATTGCTTCCGGAAAAATAAAACTCTAAAAATATTTAATTATATCTTAATTTATTTTTATAAAAAGATTTCTAAAAAAACTCCAAAGATTCTATTAAATTTGATATTATATCTAATATCTTTTTTATTCATTAAATTAAGTAATCAAAAAATGACTTTAATCGATGGCAAAAAGCTTTCTATAGATCTAAAAGAAAGATTGACCGATCAACTTCGAGAATACAAAGAACAAACTGGTATAGTTCCTAAATTAGTAGCAATAATTGTTGGCGATGATCCTGCTAGTAAGACTTACGTAGGCTCAAAAGAAAAAGCCTGTGAAAAAGTTGCTATAAACTCAGAAGTTATAACACTTCCTGAAGCAACAACTGAGCAAGAGTTGTTAGAATTGATTGACAAACTAAACAACGACTCTAGCGTACATGCTATTCTAGTGCAATTACCGTTACCAACTCATATTAATAAACAAAAAGTTATCTATGCTATCAAGCCAGAAAAAGACGTGGATGGTTTTCATCCAGCAAATGTTGGTAGACTACAGCTTAGAGACAAAAAGTGTCTAGAGTCTTGTACACCCAAAGGTATCCTGACTATGCTTAAAGAGTATGGTATACAGACAGAAGGCGCTCATGCAGTAGTAGTTGGAGCTAGTAATGTAGTCGGCAAACCTGTTTCTCAGTTATTATTAAATGCCAAAGCAACTGTCACAACGTGTCATAGGTTTACTAAAGATCTCAAATCCCATACAACTAAAGCAGATATTTTGGTAGTAGCTGTAGGTAAGCCAGGTTTTATCACAGCAGATATGGTCAAAGATGGTGCTGTGGTTATAGACGTTGGTATTAATCATGTTGATGGTAAAATAGTTGGTGATGTTGATTTTGAAGCTGTCAAAGATAAGGTTGCTGCGATTACTCCAGTACCGGGCGGTGTTGGTCCTATGACTATTACAGAGCTTCTTTATAATACTTTTCAGTGTGCTCAGGAGTTAAGTAGGTAGTGAATTTGTTATGGCAAGTTATATCCTCTTGGGCGGATATCTCTAGGCTAATGGATAAGATTAAAAAGATTCCCGCTTGCTCGGGTATACTAATTTATGTAGAAAGGAAATAACATGGCAAGCTTAAAATATGAAGATGCTGGCGTAAATATTGAAGCAGGTAATGAAGCTGTTAATAGAATGAAAGAACATGTCAAAAAGACATTTACAAAGAATGTTTTGACAGGTTTGGGGAGTTTTGGGTCTCTTTATTCATTAAAAGATATCATCAGTAACTATGATGATCCTGTTTTAGTACAATCGATAGATGGTGTTGGAACTAAAACTAAAGTTGCTGTAATGTGTGGCAAGTTTGAGAATCTTGGTTATGATCTTTTCTCAGCTACGACAAATGATATTGTTGTGATGGGCGCTAAACCAATCACTTTTTTGGATTATGTTGCTCACGATAAGCTTGATCCTGTGATTATGGAAGAGCTTGTCAAAGGTATGTCTAAGGCGTGTGTTGAGTGTGGCGTATCTCTAGTTGGTGGTGAAACTGCTGAAATGCCAGGGGTATATCAAGCTGGTGAGATTGACATGGTAGGTGTCATCACAGGTATTGTTGATAAGAATAAAGTTATCAATGGTGAGAATATCAAAGAAGGCGATGTTGTATTTGGTCTTAGTTCATCAGGATTACATACAAACGGATACTCATTTGCACGTAAATTATTCTTTGATGTCGCTGGCAACAAGCACACTGATACATATCCAGAGCTAGATGGCAAAACTATTGGTGATGTATTGCTAGAGCCACATATTAATTATACTAATATTATCCACGATTTCTTGGATAATGGTGTTGATATCAAAGGTATGGCACATATTACAGGTGGTGGATTTATAGAGAATATCCCAAGAGTATTACCTCAAGGGTTAGGTGCAAATATCTCTAAAGATAGCTTTGAAACTCCTGCTATCTTTAGAGTTATGCAAAGAATTGGCGATATTAGTGAGTTTGAGATGTATCGCTCATTCAATATGGGTATAGGTATGGCTATAATTGCCAGTCAAGATCAATTTGATAAGATGAAAGAGTTAGCCCAAAAGCATACAAATACAAAACTATATCAAATAGGTAAGATTACAAATACAGGCAAGGTGGAAATTATCTAATGATTGATAAACAAATCATCATCAATAATATACAAAATGTTTTAAAATCAACAGATCTTGATATCAAAGATAAATACACTGGTAAAGTTAGAGATATGTACTTTACTGATGATAAAAGTATTTTGATATCAACCGATAGACAGTCAGCTTTTGATAGATCGTTAGGGTTTATTCCATTTAAGGGTCAGATTCTTGCTCAATCATCGGTTTGGTGGTTCAAAGAAACTGCTCATATTGTTAAAAATCATTTTATAGCATCTCCAGATGCAAATGTCGTAATAGCAAGAAAAGCAAAAGTGCTACCAATTGAGTTTGTGGTTAGAGGCTATATAACTGGTTCAACTTCAACATCGTTGTGGACTCATTACAAAAATGGCAGTCGTAACTACTGTGGTAATATTCTTCCAGAAGATTTGAAAAAGAATCAAAGGCTACCACAAAATATTCTAACACCAACAACAAAAGAACAAGACCGTGATAGACCAATTTCTGCCGAAGATATCGTCAAGGAGGGTTGGTTAACTCAAGAGCAATGGGATTATGCTTCACAAAAAGCCTTAGAGTTATTTGAATTTGGTCAGCAAAAAGCCCTAGAACATGGTTTGATATTAGCTGATACAAAGTATGAGTTTGGAGTTGATGAAAAGACTGGCGAATTTATTTTAATAGATGAGATTCATACACCTGATAGCTCAAGATTTTGGCTAAAAGATAGCTATGCTGAGAGATTTGAAAATGGTGAAGAGCCAGAAAATATTGACAAAGAATTTTTTAGATTATGGTTTGCAAAAAACTGTGATCCATACAATGATGATATCTTACCTCAAGCACCACAGGAGCTAGTTGTAGAGCTATCACAAAAATATATAACTCTCTTTGAGATGATAACTGGGCAGAAGTTTGAAGTACCAGAGGATATAGAAAATATTAATCATAGAATCGCAAAAAATGTTACAGATTATTTAAATACGGAGAGTCAAGTGAATATTCTTCTAGTAGGTTCAGGAAGTAGAGAGCATGCAATAGCCGAAGCAGTTAAAAGAAGTACTATTAAGAATCAGCTTTTTTATATAAGCACAGCGGTAAATCCTGGTATTGATAGAATAGCTCAAGGATATAAAGTTGGTAATATCTGTGATTGTGAGGCAGTTCTTGAGTATGCAAAAGCAGAGAGTATTGATATAGCTATCATTGGTCCAGAGGCACCACTTGAAGTTGGTCTTGCTGATACTCTTAAAGCAAATGGTATAGGTGTAGTTGGCCCAACTAAGAAGCTTGCTCAACTTGAAACATCAAAAGGTTTTACAAGAGACCTAATCCGTGACTATGATATAGGTGCAAATCCTTTCTTTAGAAAGTTCTCAACTATGGATGGTGTAGAAGAAACTCTCAAGGAGTATAGAAATCAGTTTGTCATAAAAGCAGACGGTCTAATGGGGGGTAAAGGGGTTCTTGTATGGGGAGATCACTTGCATGCAATGAGTGATGCTCTTAAACATTGTCAGTCATTGATAGATTCAGGCAAGGAATTTGTGATTGAAGAGAAGCTTGTCGGTCAAGAGTTCTCTTTGATATCTTTCACTGATGGTGAGCATTTTATTCATATGCCAGCTGTACAAGATCACAAACGTGCACATGAAGACGATAAAGGCCCAAATACTGGTGGTATGGGCACTTACTCAGATGCTAACCATAGCTTACCATTTTTATCAGATTCTGATATAGCTAGAGCAAAAGAGATAAATGAGAAAGCTGCAAAAGCTTTAGCTGATAAATTCGGCGAACCTTATCAAGGTATTTTATATGGTGGTTTTATGGCTACTAAAGATGATACCAAAGTTATTGAGTATAATGCTCGTTTTGGGGATCCTGAGGCTATGAATTTGCTAACTTTACTAGAAACAGATTTTGTTGAGATAGTACAAGCAATAACTAACGGTACTCTTGATAAGGTAAGAGCTGAATTTAAAAATCAAGCTAGTGTATGTAAATATCTAGTACCACTAGGATATCCAAATCAATCAGTCAAAAATTTTGAAATAGATATTTCAAAATGCCCTGATAATATTGAAATTTTCTTAGGAGCTGTAGATTTTAGAGATGGTAAATTAATTGGTACGGGCTCTAGGGCAATAGCAGTATTAGGTCTAGGTGATACAATAGCTGAAGCTGAGCAAAAAGCAGAAAACGCTGTCAAAAATATCTACGGTAAGTTATTTCATCGTCCTGATATTGGTACTAAAGAGCTTATCAATAAGCGTATTAAGCATATGAACTTACTGCGTGGTGATAAGTATCAGGAGCTATAGAAATGTCTAAGCTTAAAATTGTTGTATTAGGTTCTACACGAGGGACTAATATGCAAGCTATAATAGATGCTATAGCGAATAAGCAAATAGATGCTGAAATAAGTTTGGTTATCTCTAATAAGCCAGATTCCTATATTCTACAAAGAACAAAAGATCATAATATAGCTAATAAATCCATACCTTCGAAAGGTTTATCAAGAGATGTCTATGATAAGCTTCTTTTTGAAGAAATACAAAAATACAATCCCAATTTGATTTTACTAATTGGCTTTATGCGTATTTTAAGTCCAGTATTTATAAAGGCTTTTGAGGGTAAAATTCTAAATATTCATCCATCGTTATTGCCAAAGCATGCAGGATTAATGGATTTGTCAGTACACCAGTCAGTCATAGATGCTAGAGATAGTATATCTGGATGCACTATTCATCAAGTAAGTGAAGAGGTTGATGGCGGTGATATTGTTTTACAGCTAAAATGTGATGTAACAAAAGAAGATACTGCTGAAAGCTTAAAAGAAAAAGTACAAGCTCTCGAGAGTAAAGCTTGGATAGAGGTTATTAAGAGTTGGGGTGAGTAATTTTTTAGTATTTATATGATAAAAAAATCAAGCTAAAACAACCAAATAGTCATACCCGCGAAAGCGGGTATCTCTTAGCTTTTTGGTTTATATTAAAAAGATTCCCACCTGCGTGGGAATGACAACTATTTTATGATAATTTTAGCAATATAGTTGATGACATTTCAGGTTATCTAAATGGAGACAAAGAGATGAGTATAGATGTTGGTGTAATCATGGGCTCTAAATCTGATTGGAGTACAATGAAAGAGTGTTGTGATATTTTAGAAAATCTAGGTATCAGTTATGAGTGTGATGTTGTTTCAGCTCATAGAACTCCTGACAAAATGTTCCATTATGCTGAGACAGCTAAATCTAGAGGCCTAAAAGTAATAATTGCAGGTGCTGGAGGTGCTGCTCATCTACCGGGGATGGTTGCTGCTAAAACAGATCTACCAGTATTAGGTGTACCTGTGAAGTCTAGCACGTTAAGTGGCAAAGATAGCTTACTATCTATCGTACAGATGCCAGCAGGTATTCCAGTTGCTACTTTTGCGATTGGTGTGGCAGGGGCTAAAAATGCTGCTCTTTTTGCGGCAAGTATATTACAACTTGTAGATTCAAAAGTTGGTCAAGCATTAGCTAAGTTTAGAGCAGATCAAACTCAATCAGTACTAGATAATCCTAATCCGAGGGAACAGTAATATGAAAATAGGTATTATTGGAGTAGGTCAACTTGCAAGGATGCTAAGTATAGCTGGTACGCCTTTAGGTCTAGAGTTTTACTGTCTTGGTAAAACAGGTGATTGCGCCGAAGAGGTTGTAAAAAGTGTAACAGATATTGATTTAGAACAAATTAATGATGTAGTTACATGGGCAAAACAGTTTGATGTAATAACTTTTGAGAATGAAAATATATCTCATGAGCTTATCAAAGCAATTAACCATAATGTGAATGTATATCCATCTGCGAAAGCTATTGCTATCTCTCAAGATAGATTACTTGAGAAATCTTTTATGCAAGATCATGGTATAGCTACTGCTAAATTTGTAAATATTGATAGTCTAGACAAGCTTGAAAAAGCTGTACAAGATTATGGAATACCGGCTATAGTCAAAATACGTAGATTTGGCTATGATGGCAAAGGTCAATTTGTGATGAAATCTCAAGAAGATGTATCAAAAGCTTGGGATACTCTTAAAAATGCTCCAGATGGTCTTATTTATGAGGCTTTTGTTGATTTTGATTATGAAGTTTCGCAGATATGTACGGCTGATATTAAAGGAAATATAGCTTTTTATCCATTAGCTAAAAATATTCATAAACAAGGTATTATAGTGGAATCAGAAGCGCCTTTTGAAAATCTAGTATTAGCTGAAAAAGCACAGCAGATAGCTAAAACATTAGTCAAAGAGTTTGCCTATGTAGGTACTTTAGCTATAGAGTTCTTTGTCAAAGGTGATGAGTTAATAGTCAATGAGATAGCTCCTAGAGTTCATAACAGTGGACACTGGAGTATTGATGGTTCAATTACCTCACAGTTCGAAAATCATGTTAGAGCTATTACTGGATTAATTTTGGGTGATACAACTAGTCGTAAAACAGTGATGTTGAATTGTATTGGTGGTATGCCAGCTACAAAAGATTTAGCAGCACTTGATAGAGTTAAGATTCACAGTTATAACAAAGAACCACGTAAAGGCAGAAAAGTAGGGCATCTTAATCTCAATCTAAATGATGAAACTGATGCTTATCAGTTATTACAAGCTAAAAAGCTTATAGAACTTTCTCAAGAGCTTTAATTTAAGATAAAAGCATTTTTTATCCAGTTAATATCTTCTTTGTTAATTGCTATTAAATCGAATCTACATTCGTAGTTTTCAAACTTAGGATTCTGTTGTAAGAAAATATTTGCTGCATTAATAAGTTTTTGCTGTTTACTGTAAGTTAGCGTTTCTTCTGCTTTAGCAAATTTTGTTTTGCTACGATATTTTACTTCGATAAATACAAGAGTATTTTGCTCTAAAGCAATAATATCAATTTCACCATAAGGTAAGGCTCTGAAGTTTTGAGCTAGAATTTGTAAGTTTTTAGTTTGTAAAAATTTAGAGGCTTGTTCTTCAGCTTTATTACCTATTTCAATTGTTTTCATATTTTTAGAAGTTTTTATAACTGTGATATATATTGTACGAATAAATGTTATTGGTAGATTAAAGATCTATAGTCACATTTAGCTTTGTTACTTTAATTAATTCCACTATGTCGAAGCAGGGCTTCTTCATTTGGTTTACGCCCCATAAATGCTACAAAGTTATCCATAGCATCACGTGAAGAGCCCTTTGAAATTATGTTTTCTAATAAGTCATTACCAGCTTCGTTACTAAGGATTCCTTCATTTTCAAAACGTGAAAACACATCTGAAGAAAGTATTTCAGCCCATTTGTAGCTATAGTATCCAGCAGCATAACCACCAGCAAAAATATGCGAAAATCCATTTTGGAATCTATTGTAGCTAGGAGTTTTAAGCAAGCTTACTTTTTCTCTGATATTATCTAGCTCATTTTGGACTTCAGTCGCGGTAGTTAATTTCTTATAGTGGATATTCATATCAAATATACCAAACTCAAGTTGTCTAACCATCATCAATGCAGATTGAAAATGTCTAGTGCCTACAAGTTTATCAATTTGTTTATCACTAAGGACTTTACCATCTCGTGATCCAGATATGATAGCTAGTCCTTCTTCACACCAGCAGAAATTCTCCATGAATTGGCTAGGTAATTCCACAGCATCCCATTCAACTCCATTAGTTCCAGAAATTGAAGCAATAGTTACACGTGATAAGATATGATGAAGGGCATGTCCAAACTCGTGAAATAGTGTTACTACATCGCTATGAGTTAAGTTTGCACCATTTTTGGATGGTGGCAAAAAATTGCAATTAACATAAGCGACTGGTTTTTGAACTAAGCCATCTAATTTGATAAATGCAGTACGTGAACCATCCATCCATGCCCCACCGCGCTTATTATCACGAGCAAAAAAATCACAAATTATACTACCGATATATTCCCCATCTTTGAAAAAATCGAAAGTTTGTTGCTCTGCAACATATTTTGTATAGTTTGTATTTTCTGTGATTTCTAAATTATAGATTTTATTAAGTATCTTGAATAGTCCTTCTAAAACTCTCTCTAATGGGAAATATTCTCTAAGCTCTTCTTCAGTAAAATCAAATTTAGCTTTTTTGAGCTTCTCAGAATAATATGCTGTATCCCATGGTTGAAGAGCATCTACTAGTCCTGCATCTTCAGCAAATCTACGTAATTCATTAAGTTCTTTCTTTGCTTGAGGCAATGACTTCTCAAGAAGATTATTAAGTAACTCAAGTACTTGGTTTGGAGATTCTGCCATTTTGGTAAATAGAGAGTTCTCTGCATAATTATCAAAGCCAAGTATTTGCGATTTTTCAGCACGTAGTTTTAGGATTTTTTCAATATTGTCATCATTATCGAAGTTTTTGCTGTCTGCCTCTTTTGATGCCCTAGTACAGTATGCTTTATAGAATTTCTCACGTAAATTGCGATTGTCAGCTTGTTGCAATATTGCTAGGTATGTCGGAATATCTATTCCTAATGCATATTTTTCAGAAATATTTTTTTGTTTAGCTTTATTTATTGCTGATTCAATAGTATTTTGAGACATACCTTTTAGCTCTTTCTCATCATTTGTGGTGTAGAGCCAGTCCATAGTAGCATCTAAGACATTATTTTCAAATTTTGTAGTTAGCTGAGCTAACTCTTGCGAGATCTCTTGCAATCTTTTTCTTTTTGATTCGTCAAGATTTACGCCTGATTGCTCAAATCCGACAATAGCTTTTTTTATGGCTTGGGCTTGTTCAGCATTAAGCTCGTGATTTTGAATTTGTTTATATAGATTGTATAAATCTTTATTTTGTCCAAGCTTGGTATAGTAATCTGTAAGTTTTGTTACAGCGTATTCGTAGCTCTCGCGTAACTCTTTAGAGTTACAAACAGCATTCATATGAGCAATTGTAGAAAACGCTTGGCTTATTCTCTCATCATCTACTTCTAGTTGTAGGAGAGTTTGCCAGCTAGGATTTTGCTCTTGCAGTGCCTTTTGTAGATTAGTTTCAGCATGCTCAAAAAGATGGTCTATTGCTGGCTTGACTTCATCAGTTTTAAACTCAGCAAGTTTAGGTAAATTAGATTCTTCTAGTATTGAATTCATGGTAGCCTCAAAATAATGTTTAGATATAATATTGATAAGTTATAATTTATATATGTTAACTATATTATTATAATCAAGGTTTTTTTGCTATGATGACTTTACAAGAAGAAAAAATTCAAGCCCCAGTTTTTTTCAAAGAATACATAGATGGGCAAATTATTCTTAATATTGGCGAATATAATCAGCCCTTAATTTTATCTTCTACTGAAGTGCTAGAATACCAAGACAAAATTAGTGATATAAATAGTATTAATAAGAGCCATCTTGATCTTGTGCTATCAACTAGTCCAGAAATTATCATTATTGGTACAGGGAAAAAACAATTATTACCACCAATAGAAATAATTAATGAGCTAGCAAAAGCTGGTAGAAGTGTTGATTTTATGGCAAGTGATATTGCTTGTAAGACATATAATTTACTTGTTAATGAAAATCGTAGTGTCAGTTGTATAATCATTTGATAAACAGCTATTTATTTAACAGTAATTAGTGTTATAATCGATTTTGAGTATATAAACTTAAAAAGAGTAATATGTATGAAAAAATAATTAAACTTAGTCTTTTATCTTTGTCAATCGCAGGTCTTGCTAGTTGTTCTATAGTATCAGGTGATAAGCCTGCTGCTCAGGACCAAGCAACGCAAGCTTCAGATGCGACAGCTGTTCAAGCTTCTACTGCAAGCACAGCACCTACGGCTAAGATAAAGCTAAAGAAAACTAACCAAGATGATATCAAAGCTACTATCTATACTACTTACAATAATAACCCTCAAGGAAGTGTAAGATTACAATGGCAAGCACCGGAAGGATCTAAGTGTCATGACACTAGTTTCTCTATAACTAAGTATGCTGAAAAGAACGATAAAACTTGGGCTACTGTAGAAATCAAACAGAGTAATAAGTATTGTAGCGGTAAGTGGACAGCAAACGTTCTTTTTGATAAGCAAGTAATTGCTTCTGATTCAATCAATGTATAGTCATCCTGAAAATTGACTGAATTCTTTTAAATATCTACTCTTTAATTTAGAAAATCAGATTATTATTAAATAGCACTTTTTGCTATACTTTATTACTCAGGAATAATAACGGTAATAAATTTTATGAAAAAGGTTTTAATAACATCTGTGGTATTGTCGGCAGTATTAAGTCTTAGTTCTTGTGGATCTAGTACTGCAGAACAAATCCAACAGCTTCAGCAGACACAAAAACAATTGAGCGAGCAAGCATCTCAGAATCTTGCTAATATCGATAGTTTACAAACTAAAATAGCCAAGTATAGGTTACAAGCAGATGATTTACAAAAAGAATCAGATAAATTGGGTAGTGATATTGATGATTTCAAGAAAGCGTATAGTAACTTTAGTGATCCAAATAATGATAGTGCAATAGCTGTTAATAAAGAACTAGTGCAAAAGACTCTTCAAAAAGCTAAAATTGATGAGAAAATAAATGAGTATCGAACTCTTGCAAATGGATATCAATCGCAGATAAACAATTTAAAAGCTACTTCACAAACTCAAGCTAACCAAGCATCTAAAATAGCTCAACAAATTGTAGAGCTTCAGTCTAAATCAAAATAATATGTATATTTGTTATCTTGAGTTGTTAATCTTCTTCTCTGTACACGATAATTTTTTCATATTTTAGGTTCCTTAGTGGTTTTATTGAATATTTTGAGGCGCAAGGAGAAATCATTGTTATAAAATCCAATTTTTTGAATAGCATTTACAATCATGTCCAGTCCATATCTGAAGTAAGAGTTTTGAGGTCTCCCATGCTTTTTACGTATAATTTTTTGTATTTTAGCATTCCTATACTCACCAACCTTATAAGCCCAGACAAAAGCAATAGATAGCAAAGCCATAAGCTTAGCTATCTTATTCTTATCTGTTAAATGAGTATCTTCAAAGTTAAAACCTCTTGTTTTTAGTGCTTGAAATAGATTTTCAATCTCCCACCTAAGACCATACATTGACACTAAATCTGCGATATTATTAGAATTACTAGCGACAATAAGTAGCTCTTCATCACTACTTCTAGTTCCAGATAAATAAACACTTGAGTTTCTAAGTTTTTGTTTAGACTTAAGAGTCTTATGTTCATGTACACCAATATTACGAAACAAGTTTGAAACTTTAGTTTCTCCACCATTTGAAGCTGTAGCTAGTAAATTATTACGAACTCGTATAGCATAGCTAATCTGCTGATTATCTAACCAACTTAACCAATCACCGCCTATAAATTCTCTATCTCCCAATAGACAACCTATACGATTTTTACCAAAATTAGAAATAAACTTTTGCATAAGTTTTATTCTTATTTGAGAATCACTATTACCTTTATGATCTAGCAACTCATAGTATAAAGGGATTGCTATGCTTTCATAAGCAATTGATAATACCAAAATGTTTATATCTGTTTTACCAAACTTCCAGTTTGTCCTATCTAAAATCAAATTCCATTTCTTTTTTGTTGATAATAGCTGAAGAGTGTTAAATCTAGCTACATCATCAAAGTCAAAACCTACATCTTTAAAGAAATTTTGAATTCTTCTATAGTTTGAAGATATTTTATTATTGTTTTTAAAGTGGACAGCTATTTTTGATAGATTGACCGTTTGTGATGATATTAATCCAAGTAATAGATTGCTAAGGCAATCTATTCTTGACTTGTGCCAATTAAATATTTCAGATAGACTTCCTGTTAGCTGATTAAAGTACTTTTTCATCTTTCGCAAATAATGAGTATATAAGGCTTTAATCAGTCCTTTCAATATTTTTTATCGTGTACAGAGAATCTTCTTTACTTAAGGTGTCTAGCTGATAAAATATATGTTTATAAGACTATACAGATAAACTTAATATATGAAAAAAAATCTATCAGCTTTGTTAATTTGCTTAATTTCTTTAATAACTTTGATGTTAACAGCTTATGCTTCTGATACAGAAAAATTAACTGAGCTACAAAAAAATCAGCAACAAATACAGCAGCAGACTGTGGTCCTCCAAGAGGAAATAGCTAAGGTTCAGCAGAAAGCTGATAAATATGAGAAGCTATCTAATAAATATAAGAGTTTATTGGATAAGCAACAGCAAGAGATTGATAAGATGGAGGCTCAGCATGCTAAACTTAGTAAAGAGAATGCAGCTGAAGCATTAGCTAAAAAACAAGAATTAAAAGCACAATTAATGAAATCTGCCCAAGATTCTGTACATATTCAAAAAAGACTTAAACACTATACTAAAAAAGCATCTATTTATAGAGAAAAATCTCAGAAGTTAGAAGAACAAACAAAACAAACTCAAGATAATCTTGAGCAAACGAATCAAGAAATTCAACAACTTAAAGATAAGATAGTTGTTGAGCAAAAAGGAAACTAAAAAGTAATGGATAAGAATATAATGAAAAAGATTTTACTATTAACTTTAATAACTGCTGGTTTAGCTGGATGTAGTACATACAACTCATTTGTTGATAAGCTGTATAGTTCCGATGATTCAATACAAGTTAATCCTGATGATAATCTTGATAATCCTGATCAAGAAGATCTTCAAGATAGTTCAGAAGATAAGCCAACAGCTACTTTGAACTTGAACTATCAACCAGAGTCTCATGAAATTGAGGCAAAGATAATAACCAATTGGAATGGTGCACCACAAGGCACTATTTATTTAACATGGAGAGCACCTAAAGATACTAACTGCTATAGCACATCTTTCCCTATTACAAAGTTTAAAGATGCTCAAGACTATACTGTGGACAATCAGAGTGTTCTTAGTCATGATAAGGTTTGTGCTGGTACTTGGACTGCTACTGTTGTTAATAAATCTGACAATTCAGAATTAGCTAAGTCTTCAGTTGAGATTAAATAATTTTTCTAGTACTTTCAGATACTACAATATTTCTTACTAACATAAATTCCTAATACGAGAATTAATTGTGAAAAACTTTGTCAAAAAGATTAATTTTAACGACTGTATATTTTACTTTCTTGCTATTTCACTATTTTTGGTATTTTTAATGCCTTTTATGAAATATACCCCACTAAATTTAGTGCCAGTGTTATCAGGGGGTAAGATTACTCATTATTTTAATGATACTTTTAGTGCGAATATTTATCTGTTTTTAGATAGATATTATATTTTTTCTATACGCTTTGTATTGCTAGTGTCGCTATTTTGCTAAATAAGCAAAGTCTTTCTAAACTTATACAAGTATTCTTGAGCTTTGGCAATCTAGTAAGATATTCAATCTTCATGTTTTTTATGTTTGGTATTGTATCTTCAGTTTTTGCAATTTCACCATCAATTGCATTTAAAGGAGTTAGTATAACATTTTTACAATTTATCTGCGTATTGTTTATTGCAGGTTATGTGAGAGATAATTTTAAGTCTATACAATATTTTTATGTGACTATATTGCTCTCTTTAATTTTCTTCGGAGGAGCGTTATTTCTACAGCTATCATTAGCTAATTATTCGGTCTATGGAGCTGTGGTTGCAGGTAACATCCAAAAAGTTTTATTGTTCATATATAACTGTCTAAATCCAAGATTTTTGGATAATTACTTTAGCTGGTTCTGCCTTTGTTATTATTACCATGGTTTATTGATTTAAGACCTATTTACAAGATAGGTTCTTTTATAGCATTAACTATAGTTTGGTTTGTGTTGATAAATCATGCTTTTAGAACAATATTCGTTGAGTATATTGTAATAATACCTTTGCTTTTTATTTTTGCTCGTAAGTATTTTAAGATAGTTGTCTTGATACTTAGCTTAACTTTGGTTTGTGGAGGTTTACTAGACTTGTTCTATACTCATTTTATATCAGCGGTTGATAATACTAATATTAAGTCATCAGCAGATCTTATTAGAGGAGGTTTTAGTGGTAGGATTTCTCTATGGAATGAAGCATTCTGGATAGGTGTAGAACATCCTCTTACTGGAGTAGGGCAATGGAATTACCTTGCAATTACTAAGCGACCAGATTGATATCCTCATAATTTACTACTAGAAATATGGTCGCAATGGGGTATTCCAGCTTTTATTGCTGCGATTATAGTTATTATTACAGCGGTTAAAAATTTACTTAAAAAACGTATAGATATTTGTGTTAACCCTTATCACTGTATATTTGTGATGATGCTAACAGCTGGAATGATAGATGGCATGTTAAATGCTATGTTTAAAACATCGCTAGGATTATTTGGTTGTGTGTTTGTATTTGGCTTTTGCGTATCTATTTTTGTAAAACAATCTAAGCAGAATACTGATGTGTCAGTTGTAAGCTATATAGTAGTTGGGACATTAATATTTGCTAGTATATTTTGTATAACAATATTACCTCTTATATTTCCACCTATGTGGATCTAGGTCTTGGCTTAATTAATATTATTGAAACTATATTTTAAAATTTAAAAGGATTAATTGTTTTTATCATGTTGAAATAAATTCAAGATGGCAAGGTATACTGCTTATACATAATAGGCTAACAATATTTTCTATTTAAGGGGTTTTATTTATACAAATTATTAATTATTTTCTTCCCAAGGTACAGCGTAATCACATTCTGTATTTGGGCATGTTTTTTGTTCACCATCTTTTTTAGTTGTTTTATGTAAAAGTATTGGTGATTTACATTTTGGACATTCTTCTTTTATTGGTGGATGCCAGTAAGCATTTTTACATTTAGGGAAGCCTGAGCAAGCATAAAATACTTTGCCTTTGCGAGATTTTTTCTCAACAATGTGATTTTTATTGCACTTAGGGCATACTACACCGGTATCTTTAAGTTTTTCGAGAGGTTCCATGTGTTTACATGTTGGGTAATTAGAACAGCCAATAAACTTACCATAACGTCCTTGCTTGATGTGTAGATCAGATTCGCACTCTGGGCATTTTCTACCTTCGACAATATTAGGTTCTTCTTTTTCTATTTCTTTACCATCATTATCAATGCGACGAGTGTATTTACAGGTAGGGTAGTTTGTACAACCAATAAATCTACCATTTTTGCCTAAGCGAGATGATAATTTACTACCACATTCAGGGCAGTCTTCATCAAGTTCCTCTTGGACTACATCTTTACGAGATACATCTTCAGAAATTTTGTTGATTCTCTCAATGAAAGGCTTCCAGAAGCTATTTAATACGGTTAGATAGTCATTTTTATGATTAGCGATTTCATCAAGTTCTTTTTCTAGTCCTGCAGTATAAGAATACTCAACATATTTTTTGAAATACTCGGTTAAGAATTTATTTACAATACGACCTTTGTCAGTAGATATAAAGCGACGTTTATCAACCTCTACATAGTCTCTTTGTTGTAATGTTGAAATGATAGTGGCGTATGTCGATGGTCTGCCAATACCATGTTTTTCTAAAGCTTTAACTAAAGATGCTTCGGTGTAACGAGGAGGAGGTTCAGTTGAGTGAGCCTTTATTATGATATCACTTAATGGTATTTTTTCACCTTTTTCAAACTTCGGTAAAGTTTGCTCATCATCAGAATCTTTTTCATCTTCATCTTTTTCAACATTATAGATTTTTAAAAATCCTGCATCGACAATGACAGTTCCTGTAACTCTGAATTTGTGCTTTGTGTTTTCTGTTATTAAATCAACAGATGTGCTATTTAATGTTGCATGCTTCATTTGGCAAGCAATAGTTCTATTATATATTAGGCTATACAGTTTAAACTCGTCTGAGGTTAAGTGTTGCTTTATTGATTCAGGAGTTCTATTTGCAGCTGTTACACGGATAGCTTCATGAGCTTCTTGAGCATTTTGTGACTTTTTGCCAAAAATTCTAGGCTTAGATGGTAGCATGTCATTATCAAATTTAGACTCAATAAAGTTTCTTATGTCATTTAGAGCATCATTAGATAGGTTGGTTGAGTCTGTTCTCATATAAGATATAAGACCCACAGATTCACCATTACCAAGATCAATACCTTCATAAAGTTTCTGAGCTGTAGACATTGTTCTTTTAGCAGTGAAGCCTAATTTCTTTGAAGCTTCTTGTTGAAGTGTCGATGTTATAAAGGGAGGATAAGGGTTTCTTCTAGTTTTCTTTTCTGCGATTCCTTCAACTATCAAAAATCCGTTTGCATCTTTAATAATGGTAGATTTAGTTTTGTCAGCATCTTTTTCAGTAGTAAAAGTAAATTGTTCTACTTTAGAGTTATTAAACTCTATCAAATTTGCAAATATTTGTTTTTGCTTAAAGAGATCTGCAGTTAGACTCCAATAGTCTTGTTTGATGAAGTTTTCACGCTCTATTTCACGCTCAACGATCATTCTCAAAGCTGGGCTTTGGACTCTTCCTGCTGATAATCTACTAGTTATTTTGCGCCATAGCAAAGGCGATAAATTAAAACCAACTAGAAAGTCTAATGCTTGACGAGCTTTTTGAGCATTAACTAAATCCATAGAAAGTTTTTTTGGATTCTCTATAGCATTTGTTACTGCTGATTTTGTAATCTCATTAAATGTGACACGATAAACATTTTTATCTTTTAGTAAGCGCGCATTTTTGAGTACTTCTTGTACATGCCAAGATATGGCTTCTCCTTCCCTATCTGGGTCGGTAGCAAGATATATGTTTTCGGCATTTTTTGCAGATTTTTTGATAGCATCTAAATGTTTCTTGCTTTTTTCACTTGTTGTAAACTTGATTTTAAAGTCATCATTTACATCAATAGAGGTATCTTTAGAAGGTATTTCTCTAACATGTCCAAATGATGCTAAAATATCAAAATCGTTACCAAGATATTTTTTTATAGTCTTCGTTTTGGCTGGTGACTCTACAATTACTAAATTTTTTGCCATTTTTAACCTTTGAAATAATTTTGTATAAAAAGAGTATTTCTATGAATACTCGCAAGTGAATTAATAAAATATAAGAAAACCGTCAGCTTATCAATAGTTAATGTATAAAAGTTGGTTTTATAGCAAGCAAATATAGACTATAATTTCTTGAGTACTCTATATAATAAGTTAATTTATATATTTTAAGGTTTTTTTAAAATGAATCAAAAATGTGCAAAAGTTGTGTCTTTGTTGCAACAAAAAGGTGGCTCAGGAAAAACAACAACGGCAATTAATATTGCGTGTGGCCTAAAAGAGCAAGGCTACAAAGTTGCTATAGTTGATATGGATAAAGATAAACCAGATGCATACATGTGGATGACAAAAAACAGTGATGCTAGTGATTTTGTTTATAACCTTGACGAGAAAAATGTAAGAGAAAAGGTTATGGAATTAAAACAGAATTTAGATTTTGTTGTTATTGATACGCCACCTAATTTTCAAACAGCGGCTCTGAAGTCAGCACTGTTATCTGACTTAGTAGTTATACCGTGTTCTCCAAGTGGTATGGATTTGTCAGGTTTGATAGAAGCTAAAGATTTGGCTTTAACAGCTGAGAAGCCATACAAGTTTTTTGCTAATAGAGTGCAAATGCAATCAAATATGGCAAAGAGCTTACTAGAGTTTTTTGAAGAAGATGGAAATTTCTTTGAAGCTTATGTCTCTCAAAGTGTTAAGTTCATTGAGGCTGAAGCTGAAGGAGTATATGTTGGTGATTATGCGAAACAAAGCAAAGTACATATTCAAGTTAAAAAATTAGCTAGAGAAATAATAGAGTTTTTTGGAGAAGAAAAATAATGGTTAAGAAAGTTTCTTTAATGAACCGTAAAACTAATCCTAAAATTTATGACGCAGTAGCCCAAGAAAAAAAAGATATTCTTAGAGCTATGCAATTACAGGAGCTCAGTGATCAAGTAAGCAAAGTAGGTCAACTTTTTGAATTGCCTTTGAATCTTGTTAAACCTGATGCTAATCAGCCAAGAAAAACATTTAAGAATATTGATTCTCTTGCGGAAAGTATTCGAGAAAATGGTATTATTCAGCCAATTATTGTTACTGCTAAAAAAGATGATGGAGTGCATCATATAATTGCTGGAGAAAGAAGGTATTTAGCAAGTCAAAAAGCAGGTTTGACAACTATACCGTGTATTGTAAGACAAGAAGAGTCTGATGCTAGTATTATTTTATTACAGCTTTTAGAAAATGATCAAAGAGAGAATGTATCACCGTTTGAAGAGGCTGATGCATTAAGAGATTTGATTGAAAATAAGAATGTTAAAAAGTCTGATATAGCCAAAGTCCTAGGTCGGGATAATAGTTGGATATCTATGCGTCTAAAAATAGCAGATGCTGAAGATAACATTCGTGAATTATCAAATAAAGGCATTATTGAAGATGTAAGAACTTTATATGAACTTAAAAAGTTCGCAGAAGAGATACCCGAAGGTGCTCAACAGTTTGTTCAAAAAGCTTTAGAAAATAAAATATCAGGATCATATCGTAGTGCTATCACTAGATATAGAGATAACTGGAAGCGTAAGGCTGAGATATTAGATAGTGAAAAGATCAATGTGATTAATATCAAGAATATTTCTAAAGATGGTAATCTTCTGATAATAAAGGGTGCCAGAGGGTATTCAAAGAATCATAGCTATACTTTTGAGATAACAGAAGAATTTAAAAAAATATTATTTGATGCATTAATAAGTTAATAAAATTAAGATGAAAATGGCAATATTACAAACAGACCATATTCCAGAGCATCGACGTGGGGTTGCAGGTGGTAATTATCCTGAGATGTTTGCTAATCTTTTTTTTAAGTTGTCTGTAGTTGTTGATTTTGATATTTATGATGTAACTATTCAAGAATATCCAGAAAATTATGATATTTATGATGGTTTTATTATTACAGGTAAGTAAAGCTACGGCTTTTGATAATCTTGGATGGATAGTTAAGCTAAAAGCAGAAATAAAGAAACTTTATGAGCAAAACAGAAAGATTATAGGTATCTGTTTTGGACATCAAATTTTAGCTCAAGCACTTGGTGGGAGAGTAGAAAGAGGTCCTAAGGGGGTTGCAGTAGGGGTGCGTAATGTTGAGGTTCTAATAAAGAAACCATGGATGAATCCGTTTCATAACTATCTGAGCTTATTATTTTATCATCAAGATATGATAGTAGAGCTCCCTAAGAATGCGGAGCTAATAAGTACAAGTGATTATTGCAAAGTTCAAATGTTTTGTATCAATAATTATATTTTAGGAATACAAGCCCA
The DNA here is from genome assembly GCF_009823375.1 of Francisella noatunensis subsp. noatunensis. Lineage (GTDB taxonomy): Bacteria > Pseudomonadota > Gammaproteobacteria > Francisellales > Francisellaceae > Francisella > Francisella noatunensis. The sequence goes on from NZ_WBSX01000016.1 coordinate 20,534, forward strand.
TCCTGAAATGTTAAAAGTACACAATCATGCTCTTATAAAAGAATATCAAGATGATATAAAAAATGAATTTCATCACGCTTTAGAAAGTTTGAGAATTAGAGATAATAGTTTAATAATAGCCCACTGGATGGCTAATTTTTTTGAGTATAAGGATTAGGTATGCGACAAATAGGTAGAATTATAGTCTTTGGAGATAGCCTTTTAGATAATGGTAATATTATGAAGACATTAGATATACCAGGTAAACCATACCATGACGGTAGGTTCTCAAATGGGCTTGTTTCAACAGAGGTTTTGGCCGATATTTTAGCTAAAGATCAAAAAGTGCAAGAAATTAAACATAAAAATTATGCAATAGGTGGGGCATTGACCCATGGAGCTAATCCTTCATCTCTATTGCGTTATCATTCGTTTGCAGTATCTGATCAAGTTGCTAGATTTGAGAATGAAGAAGGTCGTTTTGCTGCTGATGATTTGGTTATTGTCAATGGTGGAGCAAATAACTTCATGTTTATGGTATATAATGAAATACCATATATAAATCTAATGCCAAAATTTAGAGTAGCTAGAGACTTAAATAAAATTGTCCGTAAAGTTATAAAAATGGGTGCTAAAAATATAATCTTGTGGAATATTCCAGATGTAACTAGAGCACCAGGATACAAAGAGTATCTTTCTAGCTGGGTTGGTAAATTTTTTAAGTCATATTTGAAAACTAATGTAAATTTGCAAAATGGATTATTAAGAAATCGTGTAGTAGAGCTTCAAATGCTTTTTCCAAGTGTTAATCTTAAGCTTTTTGACTTTTTTACACTATTAAATGATTGTATTGATTCTCCAAGAAAATATGGGTTTGAGAATGTTACTGATGCCTGTGTTGATAGCTATGGTGGAGCTGATTCTTTAGGCAATATTCAATATGATATCGAAGTTCTTGGTGATCCTGAAAAGTACTTATGCTGGGATTATTGCCATCCAACTGCAAAGGCTAATAGGGTTGTAGCAAATAAGATGTTAGAGCTATGGAAACATGATATTTAGATTTAATAATAGAATCTTTAAAGCTCCTTTGTAAATTTGGTTAAATATTTATGCAAGATACTTTAACTACTGATTTTGATCTATCAAGTTATCCAAATGCTTTAATTGTATTAAAATCTCAAATTAAAGACTGTAATGAAGAGTCTGAATATCATAGTCATTCTGAAGCTCAGTTAATATTGCCAACTAAAGGACTTATTCAGTCAAATGTCGAGGCTAAGATTTGGGCAGTACCTTTAGGCAGTGCATTATGGATTCCTAGCTATGTTTATCATAGTAATCTAATTACGAAAGGTGGTGAAATGTGTATGACTTTCGTAGATAAGTTAATGCTTGTTAATATGCCGAAGAAAGCTTGTGTATTATACATATCTCCTTTAATAAAAGAGTTGATTCTATACTTATCGCAACAGACAGTTTTAGAACAATTGAATTATGAAAACCAAAAAATAGCTAGCGTTTTAATTGATCAATTATCAAAGATGTTACCAACATTTTATAATTTTTCTTTACCGTCAGAAAAGATTTTACAAGAAGTAGCTCTTCAATGGCTCAGTAAACCAACAAAGGCTAGATTGTATTCTCAATGTTTATAGAGATACCAAAATGTACTTCATTAGGTGTCAAGTAATTTAAACATTTCTTAGGTCTATTATTCAAGTCTATCTGTAACTTTCTAATGTATTGATGAGATATATTGTTAAAGTTAGTACCTTTAGATATAAATTGTCTGATATACCTATTCATGTTTTCATTAGTACCTCTTTGCCAAGGACTGTATGGATCAGCAAAGAATACTTTGATGCCAGTCTTGCTAGTTAGCTTCTTATGTTTAGCAAACTCTTTACCATTATCAAATGTAGCTGTTAATATTTTATGACCATTAGATACTTTGTACAATATTCTATTGATTGAATTAGCTGTTCTATCTATAGACTTGGCTAAAATAGTAAATCTGCTAGCTCTATCGACCATTGTTACAATAGCACTTTTATGGTCTTTACCAACAATAGTGTCACCTTCAAAGTGATAAAGATTTTTTCTATTATTAGCACTGCTAGGTCTTTCAGAAATACTCGCTCTATCCTTTATCTTAACTTGTTTAGAGTCACCTTCTTTTTTGTATTTATATTGTCTAGCTTTGAAAAATAATAAGTGTCTAAGCTTTAACTT
>NZ_WBSX01000160.1 GCF_009823375.1 Francisella noatunensis subsp. noatunensis
ATTTGAAAGAGTTAAGTACTTTGGCATTTTTTAGTTCCTTATCGTTTATTTTAGTTTCGTCAAAACCTAATAAACTATATTTGGAACTCTCTTTCAACTATTTAAAACTTTCAGAATACAATCTAGCTATGCTGTTGGCTATCAAGGAGGTGCACAATTTTTTAGATCACTAAACAAAAGTACTATTTTGTTATTAACTTCCTCAACTATAACATGCTTACTAGGGTTAATATGTGTATTAGCTTTTGCTTGGATATTTCAGTTAGATAAAGGTACGGCAGCTGGACTAGGTGCAGGAGGACTAACTCAATCAGCCATGATAGGCTCAGCAAATAATGCAATAGCTGCAATAAGCTCACTACCAGAATCAATTATTCATACAATGCAGCTAACGTCGCTGTTGGATATGCCGTATGCTATATTTTTGGATCTTTTGGGTCAATTATTCTATTAGCTACAATCTTCCCTCTTATAGTGAAATGGGATATCAGAAAAGAAGCTATTAAACTAGCGATCGAACAATCAGATGGCAGCTTGGATTTAGAAGCTGGTCAATTCTCTGCTTTTAGCGAATACACTACTCGAGCATATAGAATTAATCACAACTCAGAACTACTAAATAGATCAGTTGTAGAAATATATAAAGCATATGAGTATAAAGTCGTGATAGAAAATATCATTCGCGATAATCAACTACTAACTATAACCCCTGAAACCACCCTAAATACTAATGATATCGTAGCCATAACCTTCTACGAAGATTTAGACATACAATCTATCATTTCAAATGATGATGAAATTACCAAACCTCAGCAATTCAATTTCATTGAAGAAAAAAGATCTTTGATCTTAACAAACAAGAATCTTTTCAATAAAAACTATCCAAGAAATCAAAACTATAATTCAAAACAAAAATTACTACGGAGGCTTTTTACAAAAAATTATTCGTTCTGATCAGAAGCTTCCTATTTCTGACAATCTAAAACTAAGAAGAGGCGATGAAATTATCCTAGTAGGCAAACCAGAAGATCTTGACAAAATTAGCGACAAGATAGAGACTTATATTTCTGAAGCTCCGATTACTGATTTTATTTTCTTTGGTTTAGGAATGGTTTTAGGCTATATTTTGGGTCTAATAAGTTTCAATATCTTTGGTATTTCAATAACTTTAGGCGCCGGTGTTGGTTGCTTACTATCAGGCTTGATTTTTGGTTGGATCAGATCAGTGAAGCCTCAATTTAGCAATCTACCATTAGGGGCTTCTAATTTTATCAGAGACTTAGGTTTAGCAATATTTGTAGCTAGTGTTGGAATTACTGCTGGACCTTAAGCCATAATCGCCATCAAGGAGCACGGACTTACACTGTTTTTCTTGGGTATTGGTGTAACTATCATACCTCAAGTAATTTCTTTTTATATATCGCACTATCTACTTAAAATCAAAAATCCTATTGTATTATTAGCAACTATTGCTGGTGGTAGAAGCGCAAATCCTGGTTTTGCAGCTCTATTAGAACGAGCAGGCAACGCTACCCCTGTACATCATCTTATGCTTTAGCAAATATATGGCTGACACTATGGGGTCCTATTATAGTTGCATTAGTCACAATCATACCTAATTAAAAGGATATTTTTATGAGTCAACAAGATTTAAGTCCATTTGAATTTAAAGATGAATTAATAAAATTAGCAACAAGTAAAGCCGATAGATTAATGTTGAATGCTGGTCGTGGTAATCCTAATTTTTTGGCAACCGTTCCAAGACATGCTTTCTTATGTCTTGGAGACTTTGCACTCAAAGAATCTGAAAGATCTTATTCCTATCTTGATAACATCTTTGGTGGCCTACCTGAAAAAAAAGGTATGTTAGAAAGATTTGATTTCTACTGTATGGCTAACGATAAGCTAGATGGAATTAGTTTTCTTAAAGCTGCAATCTCTTTTGTTGATGATCACTTAGGCATTAATAAAGAAGACTTTTTATATGAAATGACTAATGCATATCTCGGATGTAACTACCCTTCGCCACCAAGGATGCTTTCTATCACTGAAAAAATTGTAATGCACTACCTACGCGAAGAGCTCTATAAAAATACAGATATTCCACTAGAGTTTGATATTTTTGCGACAGAAGGTGGCACTGCTGCCATGACATACACTTTTCAATCCGCGAAAATAAATAGATTGCTTAATACTAGTGATAAAATAGCAATGATTAGCCCTATTTTTTCACCATATCTAGAAATTCCAGAACTTCCAGAATATAACAATACTATAGTTCACATCTATACTGATGAACAAGCAGACTGGCAAGTTACTGACAAAGAGCTAGAAAAACTATTAGACCCTACTATCAAAATCCTTTGCTTAGTAAATCCAAGCAATCCTCCATCTGTCAAAATTAGTGACGCTGTTCTAGAAAAAATAGCGAATATCATCGAAGATCATCGATCTGATTTAAGAGTTATTGTCAAATCTAGTGTATGGGAATTAAGCGGCATAATTTTTATCCTGTTTTATTTTGTCAACTTCATGCTCAGAAATGCCATCAATAAAAGTTACATTATTTAGCATTTCATTAATTCTCT
>NZ_WBSX01000161.1 GCF_009823375.1 Francisella noatunensis subsp. noatunensis
TAAATTGCTTTGTGAGTTATATTAACAATGCCCTCATGTTTTAATCTACCACAAATAAGTTCCGGAGATATCTTCTTTTTTAACAAAGCTATTATTAGCTTTTTAACTTTACAGGATAGCTTATGATTATTTGAAGTTCTGCGGCTTTGATATAGCTTCTGTGCTATCTCAGCATTATAGTCACTATTTATACTAGTGCGATTAAGTTCCTTTTTTATAGCTGTTTCACTATAGCCAATTTTATTGGCTATTTGAGATGTTTGGTATCCTAATTTAAGTAATTCTTCTATACAATATCTATTTGAAAGAGTTAAGTGCTTTGGCATTTTTTAGTTCCTTATCGTTTATTTTAGTTTCGTCAAAACCTAATAAACTATATTTGGAACTCTCTTTCAACTATTTAAAACTTTCAGAATACAATCTAGCTTTTAATTTTTTCAATATCTGAAATATGGTAATATAATCAAAGTACCATTACTTTCTGATTTATCGTAGTAGTCATACGCCATGTCTATATACGTATTGGAAAACGTCTCTTTAAGAAATACTCATTTATATAAAAGAATACACCCTCTTTTTTGATAATTTCCAATGCTCTTTTATCACAATTAATTTCTTCTTTAGTGACATCAATTTCATTGTAACTAATAAATCCTAGTTTAACAAAGCGACCAAGCTTATTTTCCTTTATGATTTCTGCAACAACGTTACCAACATACTCATTCGTCAGTTCACCTTCAAAATAAGCTTCTGGAGCAAATACGTGACTATTACAACTTACTAATGTGTAACTATCTCCTTTTTTATCGAGCTTCACGCTAGCTAATGAACATCTATCATATTCAATACCTAAAACTGTCTTTTGTGCTTTTTTTCGTCTTTTTTCAAGTAGTAACGATATCATAAAATTTCTTATAAAAACTATAGCCTAAAATTAGATACTCTATTTCTAGATATATAAGTTTGTTTATTTTATAATTAAAACCACATTAAGTAAACTATAGTTTTAAAACATTAAGGCTAAATTAACTATGCGTATAATACTTTTAGGTGCTCCAGGAGCTGGTAAAGGAACTCAAGCAAAGATAATCGAAGATAAATATAATATTGCTCACATATCTACTGGAGATATGATAAGAGAAACTATCAAATCAGGTAGTGAAATAGGTAAAGAGTTAAAAAAAGTACTTGATGCTGGGCAACTAGTTTCAGATGAATTTATTATCAAAATCGTCAAAGATAGAATATCTAAAGATGATTGCAAAAATGGATTTTTGTTAGATGGTGTACCTAGAACAATAATCCAAGCTGAAGAGCTAGACAAGTTACGTGTAAATATCGATTATATTGTTGAAGTAGATGTCAAAGATAATCTTCTAATCGAAAGAATAACAGGCAGAAGAGTTCATCCTTCATCTGGTAGAACATATCATACTAAGTTTAACCCTCCCAAAGTTGAGGGTAAAGATGACATTACTGGAGAGGATTTAATAACTCGTACAGATGACAATGAAGACACAGTTAGAGAAAGACTTTCTGTATACCATGCTCAAACCTCTAAGTTAATCGATTTTTATAGAAACTTTTCATCTACAAATACAAAAACGCCAAAATATATAAAAATAGATGGCGACCAAGCTGTTGATAAAGTCTCTCAAGACATCTTTAATCAACTTAAATAAGCTCTCTAATCTAAACATTCTAATAATAACTCTGTAAAAGATATATACTCTAAATGTCCATGATATGACAAACCTATTTGGCAGCTACGGTTAAAGCTAACTCCAATTTCACAATCCTTAACTTGTGACTCAAGAGATTCTAAACTTGAAGCATTTAACTCCGGAGTTGTAAAGCCTTTATCTCCTGCAAATCCACAACAGTAGATTTGCTCAGGAACAACTACAAAAGAACTACATCTTTTCAAAACTTCTAAATATTTATTATCAATACATTAGAAAGTTACAGATAGACTTGAATAATAGACCTAAGAAATGTTCAAATTACTTGACACCTAATGAAGTACATTTTGGTATCTCTATAAACATTGAGAATACAATCTAGCTTAGTTTTTAATAATTACATAAAACAGCATCTATTTTAAAAGGAATTAATTAAAAACTCAAATCTTTTGAAAAAAATAGTTATTAAAAGGTTATAATTCACTATCAAAACCCTAATTTTTAAGTATTCTCATAGTGGAAAAGTACTTTTTCTTTGAGCTAGTAATCTTCATGGTAGCCATTTTAGGTGGTGGCATAGGTGCTATCATAGGTATTGGAGGCGCGTTATTAATAACTCCTTTACTATCAACCCTATTAGATGTCCCTATTCATTATGCTATTGGAGCATCTCTAGTAGCAATAATCTGTACATCAACAGCAACATCTCTTGTTTCATTAAAATCTCAT
>NZ_WBSX01000162.1 GCF_009823375.1 Francisella noatunensis subsp. noatunensis
TAGCTTTTTAACTTTACAGGATAGCTTATGATTATTTGAAGTTCTGCGGCTTTGATATAGCTTCTGTGCTATCTCAGCATTATAGTCACTATTTATACTAGTGCGATTAAGTTCCTTTTTTATAGCTCTTTCACTATAGCCAATTTTATTGGCTATTTGAGATGTTTGGTATCCTAATTTAAGTAATTCTTCTATGCAATATCTATTTGAAAGAGTTAAGTGCTTTGGCATTTTTTAGTTCCTTATCGTTTATTTTAGTTTCGTCAAAACCTAATAAACTATATTTGGAACTCTCTTTCAACTATTTAAAACTTTCAGAATACAATCTAGCTAATAAATTATTTTGTTTACAAACTTCTGATAGCTTCTGTAATTCTTCTTTTGTATATATATTTCTAATTCTATTGAATTAGAAATATATACTAATTTAGGTTTTGCCATATGAGGAGCATGAGAGTTATTTTTAATCACTTCTTTGATATCATTAGATGTTAATTTACCATTATCAGAAAAAACTGAAATAATCTTATGTTCTGTAGCCTCAATTGCACCAGCCTCTCGTAAAGCGATATGCCCACTATTAGCAGAAATTACAGCCTCATATGGCTCAAAATACTTGAAATACATATCAGGTTAGCAAGAGTTCCTCCAGCAACAAAATATACCTCTACATTATCTTTATTAAGGTGTTTGCAGATTAACTCCCTTGCCTGACTAGAATATTCATCATTCCCATAAGCTAACTGTTGAATTAAATTTGTATGCTCTAATGCTTTAATTATCTTAGGATGACATCCTTCACTATAATCATCAAGAAAACTATATCTAAACATATAACACATCTCATTAAATTTAAAAGTAAACTTCCTTTTAGTATATGGTATATATATTTATTTTGAGATATCTTATTACATATTATTCAATTATTTCTAAAAAAGAAATTGAATATAAACAAAGATTCTATACTAACTTAGAAAAGTTGATATACCAGAATTTACGATAACTCATGAGACAAATTTAGGTAACTATATGATTTTTTTAGAAAAACAAAATGATAATGCAGAAACTTTAGCATATATTGGTCATGTTGATAATGTAATTCATAGTATTGTACCAGAAGAGCTAAAATACAGACGTTTTCTTGCTAGCGATTTTGATTATGGCTTTGAGCTAGGATCACCACAAAGCATTTATAATCTTGGTGAATGTATTTTGCTCAACAACATGATTTATTCATCAAGAACAGATGTTAGTAGATCAGAAAGAGACCCAATAATGTGGGGACCTGAATTTGTGACGACAGGCATATTCATTATTCCCAAAAACACCCCTGTAAGCTATATAGCAAAATATTTATCATTTGATACAGAAAATACTCTTGCAGATATCTATAAACAAATTTATACTCAACTTAAATCTCCTTTTGCTATTGTAGGATGCGTTCAGTTTTCACAAGTGAATGCAGAAGCTATAACTAGAACACCTATAAATAGTAAAATATCTTTACTAATAGTCAAAATTATTATGATGAGAAAAAATATGAAGACACAGATGTAAACTTTGCTATCATGGGTGTAGTAAGTAATCCGGACGATAAGAAATTAGAGCAAATCAATCAAGAACTCTCATCTGTTTTATATCACAACCCTTTTGCGAATAAAAATAAGCTTTTAACTCACACACATGGACTGATGCTTAATAAATCTATTATTGATATTGAAAAAGTACATCCGCGCAATGCTAAAGAAGTCTTACACATACAAGACCGATCATTAGTTCGCAATATCAAGCTTAAAGTTTATAAAATAAAAGGACTTACAAAATATGCTTAAACTTATGAATAATAATCTAAGTACTTTTTTTTCGCTCTAAAATAAATTTAAAGCTAGATTGTATTCTGAAAGTTTTAAATAGTTGAAAGAGAGTTCCAAATATAGTTTATTAGGTTTTGACGAAACTAAAATAAACGATAAGGAACTAAAAAATGCCAAAGCACTTAACTCTTTCAAATAGATATTGTATAGAAGAATTACTTAAATTAGGATACCAAACATCTCAAATAGCCAATAAAATTGGCTATAGTGAAAGAGCTATAAAAAAGGAACTTAATCGCACTAGTATAAATAGTGACTATAATGCTGAGATAGCACAGAAGCTATATCAAAGCCGCAGAACTTCAAATAATCATAAGCTATCCTGTAAAGTTAAAAAGCTAATAATAGCTTTGTTAAAAAAGAAGATATCTCCGGAACTTATTTGTGGTAGATTAAAACATGAGGGCATTGTTAATATAACTCACAAAGCAATTTA
>NZ_WBSX01000163.1 GCF_009823375.1 Francisella noatunensis subsp. noatunensis
ATTTGAAAGAGTTAAGTACTTTGGCATTTTTTAGTTCCTTATCGTTTATTTTAGTTTCGTCAAAACCTAATAAACTATATTTGGAACTCTCTTTCAACTATTTAAAACTTTCAGAATACAATCTAGCTATTTAAGAAACATCAAATAATAAGCTGAATATTTCGCGTAATATAGATAATTCACACCAGAGAACAGCAGTAGATTTTTGATTTAAATCATCAAATTATTAGAATTCATTTATCAATTTTTAACAAGCCTTATCAAATTCTAATATACCCACACACATGATACCTAATATATAATTAATCACAACTCAAATAAAAAATATTTGAGCTAAATAAGTAATAACAATTACTTAATAATTATTAAATAATCTTAAAAATTATAAGGAAACTAAAAATGAATAATAAGATAAAAATCTTATCAGCATTTACCTTAACTTTAATGGGATCTTTAGCTTTTGCTAATTGCAAACTAGAAGATGTACAAAAAGGTTGGACAGGTAAAATAACTTTTAGCTGCGATAAAAATACAAATCTAGAGGAAAATCCTATCTCATTTAAATTGAGCAATGGTGTAGAAGTTGGCAGTATTTGGGGTATCCGGCAATGCTAGTATAACTCAGTCAAATGGAGGAGTTATATCGATTACTTCTAAGCAATGGAGTGGTCAGCCAACTATTGTTACAGCGGGTAGTACTGCAAGCTTCAGCTTCTCTCCAAGCGCTCCCATATTTAATGTCGAAAGTTTTTCAGTTGGTAATGGTGGTAGTGATGACCCTGTTGATCCGACAGATCCAATTGATCCAGTCGACCCTGTTGACCCAGTAGATCCGATTGATCCAATTGATCCAATTGATCCAGTCGATCCTGTTGACCCAGTAGATCCGATTGATCCTCCAAGTGGAGATTATCAGAGCTATGTTGCTGGTACAAAATATGAAAGTGGTACTATAGTCTCTGCTAATGGTAAATTATACAAATGTAAAGCTGGTGTTGCTGCTTGATGTTCAAGTGCTGCTGGGTGGGCTTATGCTCCAGGCTCTGGTACTGCTTGGGAGACTGCTTGGGATTTATACGATCCTAGCAATCCTGATGAGCCAACTTCTGATAAATATGTTACGACTCAAGCTAAACTTGATGCAAAAGAAGCTGAATTAACAAGTGGAACAGTTTTAAGCCAAGTGAAAGAGTCTATTAAGACAAGAGATAACAGTGTGGTTGAAGCTGTAACTGCAGGTAACCCAAATAATCATGATAATGTTAAAAGAGTTGAAAAAATATTCACAGAAGTAGCTATAAAAGATAATGCCATTGAAACAAAATCTGCTGAAGGTGTATGGAATTATATGTTCCCAGAACGTTCGCCAGAATATACATATGAAAACTTCCTAAAGGCAGTGGCTAAATTCCCAGCATTCTGTGGTACTTACACAGATGGTAGAGATTCAGATGCTATTTGTCGTAAGTCTCTAGCTACCATGTTTGCTCACTTTACTCAAGAAACAGGCGGACATACTAGTTGGTGGGATGTAGCAGAATGGCGTCAAGGCTTAGTCCATGTACGTGAAATGGGATGGGATGAAAATATGCGTGGTGGTTATAATGGTGAGTGTAATCCAAATGTATGGCAAGGTCAAACTTGGCCATGTGGTAAGTTTGAAAATGGTGATTTTAAATCTTACTTCGGACGTGGTGCAAAACAATTAAGTTATAACTATAACTACGGACCTTTCTCACAAGCTATGTTTGGTGATGTAAGAGTATTACTAGATAATCCGGATATGGTTGCTGATACATGGTTAAATTTAGCATCTGCAGTATTCTTCTTTGTATATCCACAGCCACCAAAGCCATCTATGCTACATGTTATCGATGGTACTTGGCAACCAAATGCTGCTGATAAAGCGAACAACCTAACTCCTGGGTTTGGTGTGACTACACAAATCATTAATGGTGGTGTAGAATGTGGTGGTAGTGTAGAAGTTGCTCAATCTATGAATCGTATAGACTATTATGGTAACTTTATGCTAGATTGTATTCTGAAAGTTTTAAATAGTTGAAAGAGAGTTCCAAATATAGTTTATTAGGTTTTGACGAAACTAAAATAAACGATAAGGAACTAAAAAATGCCAAAGTACTTAACTCTTTCA
>NZ_WBSX01000164.1 GCF_009823375.1 Francisella noatunensis subsp. noatunensis
TAAATTGCTTTGTGAGTTATATTAACAATGCCCTCATGTTTTAATCTACCACAAATAAGTTCCGGAGATATCTTCTTTTTTAACAAAGCTATTATTAGCTTTTTAACTTTACAGGATAGCTTATGATTATTTGAAGTTCTGCGGCTTTGATATAGCTTCTGTGCTATCTCAGCATTATAGTCACTATTTATACTAGTGCGATTAAGTTCCTTTTTTATAGCTCTTTCACTATAGCCAATTTTATTGGCTATTTGAGATGTTTGGTATCCTAATTTAAGTAATTCTTCTATACAATATCTATTTGAAAGAGTTAAGTGCTTTGGCATTTTTTAGTTCCTTATCGTTTATTTTAGTTTCGTCAAAACCTAATAAACTATATTTGGAACTCTCTTTCAACTATTTAAAACTTTCAGAATACAATCTAGCTATATTGAAATATCGCTCCACAGTCCTATAACCATATTAACAATAGCTAATGCGGTAGCTTTAATTTGTGCCGGAAATATCTCTTCTACTACTGAAAATGCCAAAAGCATACTCGAAACCGAAAATCCTATTATAAAAAATATAATATATAAGTAACTAACTGTAATAGAACTTGCAAATATAATTACAGATGAAAATGCTAATAAAGTAATTAAATTACAGATTAGCATCCACATTCTCTTTTCACCAAATAGACTAGCAATAAAACCATGCGATGGTCCTCCAACCGCTATACCTACGAACATCATTACACTTATTTGTGCTGCTGTGTGTTGTGATAGATCATAAGCTTGCTCTAAAAATAAAACATCATAAAGCTCTGAAGACGAATTAACAACAATGCCAACCATTAATCCTGCATAAATTGCTAATAACCATAACTTCTTATTTAGAAGCAATTTTAAACTTTGACCAAAGCTCAAATACTTAAAATTCTTAGTTGAATTTTCAATATTTATTGATGATTTTAAGAATACAATAATTATTATGCTCCAAAAAATACCAAAATAGCCTATTAAGGCTAAAGCTGATTGCCAACCATGAAGGATCACTAAATGATTTAGTAATACTTGACCAAATATTCCTCCAAGTACTCCTATCGTATTAGTCAGTCCTACAGCGATAGGAAATACCCTCTCGGGTAAAACATCAGCAGCCACTTTTAGCGTTCCTATAAAAGCTACCGCTGAACCTACTGCAATCAAAACCCTACCTATTAGCATTGTATCTAAGCTTGGATCATATACAAATAGTAAAATCCCCAAACTCATGACTAAACATGATATTGATAACATTATTCTAGAGCCAAACCTATCTAACATCATACCAGCTGGAACCTGAGATATAGCATAAATAGGAAAATATATACTCATCACATAAGCTATATCCTCTATGCCCACTCCCATATCTGTAGATATTGGCTTGATTAAAACACTTGGTGCAGTATGCTGAAAATAGTCTAAACCATAGAAGATCGCAGCCACGATCCAGATACCCCACCCTATTAATAGACTATATCTCTGAGTCCTCATCAGTCAATACATATTATTAGCTAACAATATTTATAGGATATAGAAAAACTTTTTTTACGATCAAATATCATTAAGTTTAGGTCTAATTACTTTGATTTTGTAAATAGTAATACTATAAATATTCGAATGTGGTGTATTTATATATATTTTACAACCAAAATAATTATAAATTTTATGCTTATTAGCTAGATTGTATTCTGAAAGTTTTAAATAGTTGAAAGAGAGTTCCAAATATAGTTTATTAGGTTTTGACGAAACTAAAATAAACGATAAGGAACTAAAAAATGCCAAAGCACTTAACTCTTTCAAATAGATATTGTATAGAAGAATTACTTAAATTAGGATACCAAACATCTCAAATAGCCAATAAAATTGGCTATAGTGAAAGAGCTATAAAAAAGGAACTTAATCGCACTAGTATAAATAGTGACTATAATGCTGAGATAGCACAGAAGCTATATCAAAGCCGCAGAACTTCAAATAATCATAAGCTATCCTGTAAAGTTAAAAAGCTAATAATAGCTTTGTTAAAAAAGAAGATATCTCCGGAACTTATTTGTGGTAGATTAAAACATGAGGGCATTGTTAATATAACTCACAAAGCAATTTA
>NZ_WBSX01000165.1 GCF_009823375.1 Francisella noatunensis subsp. noatunensis
TTTTTAACTTTACAGGATAGCTTATGATTATTTGAAGTTCTGCGGCTTTGATATAGCTTCTGTGCTATCTCAGCATTATAGTCACTATTTATACTAGTGCGATTAAGTTCCTTTTTTATAGCTCTTTCACTATAGCCAATTTTATTGGCTATTTGAGATGTTTGGTATCCTAATTTAAGTAATTCTTCTATGCAATATCTATTTGAAAGAGTTAAGTGCTTTGGCATTTTTTAGTTCCTTATCGTTTATTTTAGTTTCGTCAAAACCTAATAAACTATATTTGGAACTCTCTTTCAACTATTTAAAACTTTCAGAATACAATCAGCTTTTTATTACTAAAATTATCAACCAGCCACTTATACTCGCATAGATGATTAATATCTTCTGTATGAGCTTCTACATGTACAAAGTTATCTATCTTAAAATCAGATGGTAGTACTTTTGTAGGTAAATTCGTATCCTTGACCCATCTATTATAGTTATTATCAATATCCCAAAAGTGAATATGTGAATCTATTATTCCTTGCATCAGGTTTACCTCGCTGTATAGCCCCATCAACAGGAACTAAAGAACCTGTCATAAATGAACTTTTATCACTCAAAAGAAAAATCACCACATTAGCAATTTCTTCTGAAGTAGCTACCCTGTTGATAGGTATTTCCTCTGCTTCACTTTTCTCAATATCAGCCAGATCAACTCCACTTACTAAAGAGTGCCTCTCTATAGCTTTTCTATATAAAGGAGTATCTGTAGTACTTGGGCAAACAGTATTTACTCTTATATTTTTGGGTGATAAATCTAGTGCCAATGATTTTGTAATCTGAGCAACAGCTCCTTTAGTTAAGCCATAAGCAAAATTATTGGTCTTACCAACAAAGCATTGGTCTGAACCATTAAAAACTATAGAAGCTCCTGATTTCATACTCTCAGCCAAAGATTTCAAAATGACGATACTAGACATTAGGTTGATTGATATACAGTTATTTATTTCATCAAAAGACTGAGAAAATATCGACCCACTTTGGTGAATTCCAGCATTAAAAAATACTCCATCAAAATCTATATCTTTTGGCAAAACGACATCAATACCCTATAGTTAGACAAATCAAACTTGATAAATATCTCTTTTTCAAAGACTTTTTGTGGAGTAACGATATCTATGTTATAAACAGTAAATCCTTGTAATGTCAACTGATTCAAAACAGCTCTACCTATACCTGAGCTTGCTCCTGTGATTAAATAATTCTTAGTGCGCATGGAATAAATCCCTTTGAAAAATAAAAATAATGAAACATACATTAACAGTATTTTATCATAAACATACTATGATATTGATAGGCTAAAACACTCTATAATTTATAGTTTTTACTCTAGATATATACCGATAAATCCAAGGTTAACGTATTCATATGCTCGCCATTATATAACCTCTGATATGAGTATTCTGGACCAAATAAAACATTATTGTCAAAATATGCCCTTTGTGCCGATGCAATCATCTGATTTTTGATTCCTGAAAATGTAAGGCCAAATGTTGGAGATGCATTTGATGTTGGCATAGGTATATTCTCAGCATTAAAACCAACAGATAAATCTTCGGTCCAAGAATCTGTATAGAAAAATCCAGCTGAAAAATTAGCTCTTTTATCATCTGAGCCAAAACTATAATATTAGTATTTATAATATCGTTCTTATAGTTTAACGAAACGTTAGTAACTTTATCAGGAGATAAAAACTCATCTATGCTAGATTGTATTCTGAAAGTTTTAAATAGTTGAAAGAGAGTTCCAAATATAGTTTATTAGGTTTTGACGAAACTAAAATAAACGATAAGGAACTAAAAAATGCCAAAGCACTTAACTCTTTCAAATAGATATTGCATAGAAGAATTACTTAAATTAGGATACCAAACATCTCAAATAGCCAATAAAATTGGCTATAGTGAAAGAGCTATAAAAAAGGAACTTAATCGCACTAGTATAAATAGTGACTATAATGCTGAGATAGCACAGAAGCTATATCAAAGCCGCAGAACTTCAAATAATCATAAGCTATCCTGTAAAGTTAAAAAGCTA
>NZ_WBSX01000166.1 GCF_009823375.1 Francisella noatunensis subsp. noatunensis
TAGCTTTTTAACTTTACAGGATAGCTTATGATTATTTGAAGTTCTGCGGCTTTGATATAGCTTCTGTGCTATCTCAGCATTATAGTCACTATTTATACTAGTGCGATTAAGTTCCTTTTTTATAGCTCTTTCACTATAGCCAATTTTATTGGCTATTTGAGATGTTTGGTATCCTAATTTAAGTAATTCTTCTATGCAATATCTATTTGAAAGAGTTAAGTGCTTTGGCATTTTTTAGTTCCTTATCGTTTATTTTAGTTTCGTCAAAACCTAATAAACTATATTTGGAACTCTCTTTCAACTATTTAAAACTTTCAGAATACAATCTAGCGAATACTAATCATACAATAGACATTCTGATATCTACTTGGTAGGTCACGGGGAAAGGTATTCATCTTAGAAAAAAAGCATAGTGTATATAATGCTGTATAAACGATTTTTAGAAATTTTTATATATCAGAGACATTACTTGTCAACAAAAACAATCAGGTGCCAACATTAAACACAAATACTTTAAACCAATAGTACATGAATACAATAATAAATACAAACTTAAATAAGTTCTAAAAAGATTTCTAAGCCTTATTAGCAACACAACTAGAATATCTCAATTAGCTCTTTTTTAAAATTAGCGCGGACTTACTATCGTCGCTATAACCGAAGCTTATCAGCACACTACACAAATGTAGAAACGAAACTAATATCCTTTTTTTCACACATACATTCCTAAATCATAATATACTAAAAGCATACAAAAGTAGTATGCCATTCCGTCAGACCTGACCAAGGAACCTAGCAAATAGTTTATCAATAAACTTGAAGAACAATCTGCCGTAACAAACAACTTCCTGAAATTTTATCTAGAGCTATTATTTGCCACTTACAACACTAACAGAAAAAACATGCTCAACAAAATTTGGCATAAATTCTGGATCCAAAACAGATGTTGCTGATATAAAATGACTGTGATCAACGACATTTAAAACATTCCACGCATTCATCGGCTGATTATAATGATAAGCTCCTGCAAACATATAACTCATATCTATTACGCTAAGGACATTCCAATTACTCAATGATTGATCAAATGATCTAGCCCTATAAAACATATGGCTCATATTATTCACCTTTGAGGTGTTCCAGTCACCAATAGGCTGATTAAAACTTCTTGTATTTGCAAACATATAACTCATATCAAGCACATTTGAAGTATCAAAATCTGATATTGATAACTTAATTTCTTTTGCACCATCAAACAAATGACCCATATCTGTAACATGAGATGTACAAATATGATTAATAATATGGCCGTCGTAGTCAAAAGATTCACCCTTACGCAAAAGATTGCTAACTCTACCATCTCTTATAGACATATCACTAACAACTAAGGTATAATTATTCATATAGCCATTTTTAATAATACTACCAACTATATCTTGC
Source organism: Francisella noatunensis subsp. noatunensis (assembly GCF_009823375.1). GTDB lineage: Bacteria > Pseudomonadota > Gammaproteobacteria > Francisellales > Francisellaceae > Francisella > Francisella noatunensis. The sequence goes on from NZ_WBSX01000166.1 coordinate 1,441, forward strand.
GAACACTCGGAAGTTGATTTAGTTGTAGATGGTGAATTATTGGTATAACTCTTATAACCATTATAGGCATAATTATAAGTATAGTCGTATGCATCTTTTACTGACTGACAAGAGGATAGTATCACACCTAAAAACACCGACCCCAACAATACCAAGATTTTTGTAAACTTCATTTGTACATACATATTTTTTTGAAGCTATTATATAAGAAGTTGAATGATTACACAATCATCTAACCCACAGCAACTTTTCTAGAAACTTTTGACAAGCTTGACTAGACTTTTCTCGACAATAACAAAATAAAATGATAGATACTCAGAGTGAAGATCTAAGTTCAGTCATTCCGAACCATGATCCGAAATCTCATTACGTTGTAAAACTTATGGTAAGATACTTAATCAAGGCCCGTGCTGAACTTGATTCAGCATGATGATACATTTTGACACTCCAAAGAGCAAAGAATTAAATACCAAGTGTTTAGAGTTTAGAATTACATCGGAGCTATAAACACTCTAGCTGCAAAGGCAATCTGGAACACAATCTGTGATATCGTAGCCAAGATAGGTAATGCCTCTGACATACCTTCATTCGGAACTATTATCTGATCTCCACCTT
>NZ_WBSX01000167.1 GCF_009823375.1 Francisella noatunensis subsp. noatunensis
CTATCTCAGCATTATAGTCACTATTTATACTAGTGCGATTAAGTTCCTTTTTTATAGCTCTTTCACTATAGCCAATTTTATTGGCTATTTGAGATGTTTGGTATCCTAATTTAAGTAATTCTTCTATACAATATCTATTTGAAAGAGTTAAGTGCTTTGGCATTTTTTAGTTCCTTATCGTTTATTTTAGTTTCGTCAAAACCTAATAAACTATATTTGGAACTCTCTTTCAACTATTTAAAACTTTCAGAATACAATCTAGCTTTTTAAAAATGATCAAAAGTATTTTTTTGTTGTAGTGATATATTCTGTCGAGAAATAAATAATTGCATAAGTTTCTATTGATTAATCATATTCTTATGAATATATTTAGTAAGTTAAATTATTTAAAAAAATAAAACTATTTAATAGTAAATTGGAGAAGATATGAGAATCTTATCAGTTCAAGATATGGCAAAAATAGTGCAAAAGCACGGTTTTGATAACTTTATTAGAGACCTAGTTGAATATACAAAACAGGATTTTATAAGATGGCAAGAGTTTGATAAATCACCAAGATATGCAGCTCATGTTCCAGGAGGTGTTTTAGAGCTTATGCCAACTGCTGACAATGAATTATTTACATATAAATGTGTAAATGGGCATCCTGCAAATCCATTCGAAGGTAAGCAGACAGTTGTAGCTACAGGGCAGTTAAATGAGATTAAACATGGTTATCCACTACTTATATCTGAAATGACCGTTCTTACAGCTTTAAGAACTGCAGCTGCGACTGTGTTAGCAACAGACTACTTAGCGCGCAAAGATAGTAAGACTATGGCGTTAATAGGTACAGGTGCTCAAAGTGAATTTCAAACCTTGGCTCATAAGCTAATTAGACCTATTCAAACAGTTAGATATTTTGATACAGATCCAGAAGCAATGAAAAAATATGCTAACAATATGAAAGATGTTGATCTTGAAATTATCGCTTGTGATAGTGCTAAAGAGGCTTGTGAAGGTGCGGACATTATTGTCGTATGTACGGCTTGTAAACTTCATGCAATTGTGATTGAAAATGATTGGGTTAAAGAAGGTGTACATATAAGTGGTTTAGGTGGCGATTGTCCTGGTAAGACTGAGCTTGATATGGATATTCTTTTTAGAGGTAAAGTAGTTGTTGAATACAAAGAGCAATCAATGATTGAGGGAGAGATTCAAAACTTATCACCACAAGATGTTGAGCAGGTTTTACATGCTGAAGTATGGGAGATTTTAACTGGTAAGAAAAAAGGTCGTGAAAATGATAAAGAAATTACGATCTATGATTCAGTAGGTTTTGCAATCGAAGATTTCTCGGCACTTCGATTGACTTTAGATTTAGCTGAGAAATATGATATTGGTAGCCAAATGGATATGGTACCACCAATCAAAGATCCTAAGAATTTATTTTCAGTATTAAAAGCTAGATTGTATTCTCAATGTTTATAGAGATACCAAAATGTACTTCATTAGGTGTCAAGTAATTTAAACATTTCTTAGGTCTATTATTCAAGTCTATCTGTAACTTTCTAATGTATTGATGAGATATATTGTTAAAGTTAGTACCTTTAGGTATAAATTGTCTGATATACCTATTCATGTTTTCATTAGTACCTCTTTGCCAAGGACTGTATGGATCAGCAAAGAATACTTTGATGCCAGTCTTGCTAGTTAGCTTCTTATGTTTAGCAAACTCTTTACCATTATCAAATGTAGCTGTTAATATTTTATGACCATTAGATACTTTGTACAATATTCTATTGATTGAATTAGCTGTTCTATCTATAGACTTGGCTAAAATAGTAAATCTGCTAGCTCTATCGACCATTGTTACAATAGCACTTTTATGGTCTTTACCAACAATAGTGTCACCTTCAAAGTGATAAAGATTTTTTCTATTAGCACTGCTAGGTCTTTCAGAAATACTCGCTCTATCCTTTATCTTAACTTGTTTAGAGTCACCTTCTTTTTTGTATTTATATTG
>NZ_WBSX01000168.1 GCF_009823375.1 Francisella noatunensis subsp. noatunensis
GATAGAGCTAGCAGATTTACTATTTTAGCCAAGTCTATAGATAGAACAGCTAATTCAATCAATAGAATATTGTACAAAGTATCTAATGGTCATAAAATATTAACAGCTACATTTGATAATGGTAAAGAGTTTGCTAAACATAAGAAGCTAACTAGCAAGACTGGCATCAAAGTATTCTTTGCTGATCCATACAGTCCTTGGCAAAGAGGTACTAATGAAAACATGAATAGGTATATCAGACAATTTATACCTAAAGGTACTAACTTTAACAATATATCTCATCAATACATTAGAAGTTACAGATAGACTTGAATAATAGACCTAAGAAATGTTTAAATTACTTGACACCTAATGAAGTACATTTTGGTATCTCTATAAACATTGAGAATACAATCTAGCTCTTCAGTTAAATAGATAAATTTTGCTGATCTGAATTTAAAACATGAGGTATTTTTAATTTGAAGTGATTATATGCTAGTAAAGTAGCAATACGTCCTCTCGCTGTACGCATAATGTATCCTTGCTGAATTAGATAAGGTTCTATAACATCTTCAATAGTACCCTTTTCTTCACTGAGTGCTGCTGCCATCGTATCTAATCCTACTGGACCACCACCAAATTTTTCCATTAATGTAAGTAGATATTTATGATCCATATGATCAAATCCTACAGGATCAACTTTTAGCATTGTAAGAGCTTTATCAGCAATATCATAAGATATAACTCCAGAAGCTTTAACTTGAGCATAATCTCTAACTCTACGTAGTAATCTATTTGCTATTCTTGGTGTACCTCTTGAACGTTTAGCAATTTCGTTGGCACCATCGTCTGTAATATCTAGATCTAAAAGCTTAGCCGAACGGTAAACTATCTTAGCTAAATCGTCAACTGAGTAGAATTCTAGCCTTTGAATTATACCGAACCTATCTCTCAAGGGTGAAGTCAGAAGCCCTACTCTAGTTGTAGCTCCTACTAATGTAAATGGAGGTAAATCAATCTTGATTGATCTTGCTGCGGGACCTTCACCAATCATAATATCAAGCTGATAATCTTCCATAGCTGGATATAATATTTCTTCAATAACAGGACTTAAGCGATGTATTTCATCGATAAATAATACATCGTTCTCTTCTAAGTTAGTCAAAAGTGCTGCCAAATCTCCAGCTTTTTCTAAAACTGGACCACTTGTTTGCTTAAGTTCCACTTCCATTTCATTGGCAATAATATTTGATAATGTTGTTTTACCTAAACCTGGGGGCCCAAATATAAGAGTATGATCAAGGGCATTCTTTCGAGATTTTGCAGCTTGAATGAAAATCTCCATTTGTTCGCGTACTGCAGGCTGACCTTCATATTCAGCTAAAGTTTTTGGTCTTATAGCTCTATCAATGGAATTTTCATCCTTAGTTTGTACAGTATTTGCTGAAATTATTCTATCTGTCTCGATCATACTTTAATCTTCTAATAAAAATTTAGTCTATTATAACATTTTTAGTGTTTTTAAAAGCTAGATTGTATTCTGAAAGTTTTAAATAGTTGAAAGAGAGTTCCAAATATAGTTTATTAGGTTTTGACGAAAATAAAATAAACGATAAGGAACTAAAAAATGCCAAAGCACTTAACTCTTTCAAATAGATATTGTATAGAAGAATTACTTAAATTAGGATACCAAACATCTCAAATAGCCAATAAAATTGGCTATAGTGAAAGAGCTATAAAAAAGGAACTTAATCGCACTAGTATAAATAGTGACTATAATGCTGAGATAGCACAGAAGCTATATCAAAGCCGCAGAACTTCAAATAATCATAAGCTATCCTGTAAAGTTAAAAAGCTAATAATAGCTTTGTTAAAAAAGAAGATATCTCCGGAACTTATTTGTGGTAGATTAAAACATGAGGGCATTGTTAATATAACTCACAAAGCAATTTA
>NZ_WBSX01000169.1 GCF_009823375.1 Francisella noatunensis subsp. noatunensis
TTAACAATATATCTCATCAATACATTAGAAAGTTACAGATAGACTTGAATAATAGACCTAAGAAATGTTTAAATTACTTGACACCTAATGAAGTACATTTTGGTATCTCTATAAACATTGAGAATACAATCTAGCTTTTATTTTAGTTAAACCAAGGAGATATACTATTATGCAAAAACTTAAAGCCACATCGAAAGCATTGTTAATACTAGGATTAGGCATAACAATATTGACATCATGTTCAAATAATGATGACAAAAGCAATGTTGATCCATTAGAACTTTATAGCAAAGTTACACAGCTTGAAGCTGCTTTTGATGAACAATATGGTGATACTTTTAAACTACCAGAAAATGCTAAACAATGTACTGCAAATATTACCAAAAACTCAGATGTATTTAAGTATATGGATAGCAAAACAGGTTATGATTATACAGATAACTCTCAATATGCCCAAACCGCAAAAAAATTAGTAGATAGTTTAGATAATCTAATGTATGAATTTAAAGATATTGGCTTTATTAAAGCTATAGAGAAAAGTGGTAAACGCCCTGCTATTATGTTCGATATTGATAACACTCTTGAGTTAACTTCTTTTAATGATGATTACGATAGCAAAGGTACTAAACCAGCTCCATATATTACTGACTTTGTCAAAAAACAATGTTTTAAAGATGGAATTGATTGCTATTTTATAACTGCCAGATATTGTAATACTGCCTCAGCAACTACTACTGCAAAATGGCTAAAAGATAATCTTAATCTTACAGATCATCAGATTGATAAATATGTTTTTTTGTCAGGCTCAATTGAAAATAGCCTTTGTGCATCTGCTTCAAATGATAAAGTTGCTTATAAAGATTCATTTAGGCAAGCATTATCAGAGCAAAGAAACGTATATTGGCTTATGTCTATTGGTGATCAAATGACTGATTGGTACGGCTCTCATAGTGGTTTAAAAGTCAAATTCCCAAATCAGCTATTCCAAAGTAATATAGTACCAAATAACTATGATAACCCAAGCAATTGTATGTTGATGACTGTCACAGCACCTACTCAAAGTTGCTATGATAGAATTAAATCAGGAATATTAGAGCATGGTACAATTAATTATTGTAAGAATTTCAAAGATAATAAATACTACAGGGGCTAATAGAACCTAAAAGCTTGTTTAATTTTAAGCCCAAATGGCTACTATAGCCATAAGAGTGAAACCAATTATAACAAATGTATATTCTTTAGTATTACAACAATCTTTTATAAGTATCGATCTCTCTAATCCATGTAGAGTTCCCATATAAATAAATGTACCTGCAGCTATTGAGGTTATTGTTGGTTCAATATATGGATTAGTTACATGCTCTTGAATATTTGCACCAAATAATACTCCTAAAGGAGCCATAAGAGCAAAACCAAAAAATAATATGAATCTGATAAAAAATTGTAAATTTGACTTATTTATTACTATTGATAGTGCTAAACTAGCTGCCCATTTATGAGCTATAATAGCTAATAAAACTATTACCTGCTACACTAAATTCATGAGATACTCCTAAAGCCGAACCCGCAAGGAAACTATGAATTGATAACATAATTGTTGCCATTATAGCCATGAAGGATAAATTTCCTTTATTATTCTTCGCTAGAGATCCTCCAATATGCTCCATCCATAAGAAAAATAACACCGTTACTCCAGAAATCATAAAGGGGTATGGATAATCTACATTGAGACTGAAGAAATCACTTGCCGCATCCCCTAGCATATGAGAGTTATTGTCAAATCTAGTGTATGGGAATTAAGCGGCATAATTTTTATCCTGTTTTATTTTGTCAACTTCATGCTCAGAAATGCCATCAATAAAAGTTACATTATTTAGCATTTCATTAATTCTCT
>NZ_WBSX01000017.1 GCF_009823375.1 Francisella noatunensis subsp. noatunensis
TAGCTTTTTAACTTTACAGGATAGCTTATGATTATTTGAAGTTCTGCGGCTTTGATATAGCTTCTGTGCTATCTCAGCATTATAGTCACTATTTATACTAGTGCGATTAAGTTCCTTTTTTATAGCTCTTTCACTATAGCCAATTTTATTGGCTATTTGAGATGTTTGGTATCCTAATTTAAGTAATTCTTCTATACAATATCTATTTGAAAGAGTTAAGTGCTTTGGCATTTTTTAGTTCCTTATCGTTTATTTTAGTTTCGTCAAAACCTAATAAACTATATTTGGAACTCTCTTTCAACTATTTAAAACTTTCAGAATACAATCTAGCTAATAAAAAAACCATACAAAAATGCAGCAATAACAATTCCACTAATAAGATAAATCCTATATTTGTTGGACAGTGTTTTTGTGATAATACCACTATTTTCTGTTATATTCTGTGGCTTAGTCCAAGTATACAATCCATAAAATTACATCGGAAAAAAGAAAAATGCAAAAAGTAGAAACTGTCCATAAATACCCTGAGTATAACAAATATACGCATAAGTAAGATTATTTACAAAAGCAAAAAAATAGTTAAGTATTTTTCCTTTAGCAACTAACTCCATAGCTCCATAAATCCCAGCCTGATCGCCGAGTTTTGCTAATTTAAATTAACATTCTGCATAAATATCAGCAAATGAATTTCTCATGGCAGCTCGTTTAATTTGTGATAAATATTGCTCACCAATAGCTTCCATCACGCCACCACCTAATATCACCATCGAAGGATTTATAATATTTAAAGCACTACCTAATCCAGTACCTAGATACTCCATTGCTTCACTGAGAATATCCATAGCAATCTCATCATTTGTTTCAAGTGCTTTTTTAATATGACTACTCTTTAGCTTACCATCATTTTCAGTTACTAATTCGATTAGTGTACTTTTAACTTTCTTTTTAGCTAAGTTTTCAATTTTCTTTTCCATACCTACTTTACCAGCATAAGTCTCAACACAGCCCTGTGAACCACAACTTTGACAATAAGCTCCTTGAGTATTGATACTAACATGTCCTACAGCTCCGGCACCACCTGTAACTCCATATAAAAACTGATTATTTATGACTAGACCACCACCAATCCCTGTGCCTGCAAATATACCAACAATATTTTCATGGCCTTGCCCAACTCCATATTTCCATTCACCAATAACACCTACATTGACATCATTTTCAATAAATACTGGTACATTATCAAATTTTTGACTAACTTCCTTAGCTATATTTATACCGTTGAGATTGATATTCGCACTAAAATTTAAAATACCATTTTTTGAATCAACAAACCCAGCTATACCAATACCTATAGCCTTTATTTTGCCTTTTGTTGAATCATCAAGTAATTATTAATAACTTTAAAAACTTGACCCAAAATTGTATCAGGATCACTTTTCCCTTTTGATTTTACCTTAGCTGTCTTAAGTAGATTTTTATGTTCATCAAAAATTCCTGCTGAAATATTACTACCGCCAATATCTAAACCTATATACATAATTAAACCTTTTCAAAAACAGCTATTGACTCAACATGCATTGTATGAGGGAACATATCCATAACACCTGCACTAACTAGTTTATAGCCTTTATCATTTACTAAAATGCCAGCGTCTCTTGCCAAGGTAGCAGTATCGCATGATACATAAACAATACGCTCAACATCAAACTTTTCGATATTACTACACACTTCTTGAGCCCCAGCTCTCGGCGGATCCAATAGCATTTTGTTATATTCAAAATTATTAAACCATTCTTTATCTTCAAAGCTTTCAAAAAGGTTGGCCGCATAAAACTTAACATTGCTGATATTATTATTAGCCGCTGTTTCTTTAGCTCTACTAACCATTGTCTGCTCTCCCTCTACACCAATTACAGTTTTTGCATACTGAGAAATTGGCAACGTAAAGTTTCCTAAACCACAAAACAAATCGATAATAGAATCATTTTCTGATATTTCTAAAAGATCAATAGCTCTTTTAATCATCTTTTTATTAATATCATTATTAACTTGAGTAAAATCATTAGGTTCAAAACCAATATTTATCTCAGCAACTGGCTGATAACTTAACTTTTTAGGTTCAATATCTTCTTGTGGATACAGTCTAAAGATAGTATCAGGGCCTTTTGATTGTAGGTATATCCAATAATTATTCTGCTTACCAAAAGCTTTTAGCTTTTCAAGATCTTCATTTATAAACGGCTCAAGATGGCGCACAATAAGTGCTGGTCTTATATCATCAATTGCAATCTCTAATTGTGCTATATGCTGATATATAGAGAGTTTTTCTATAAAGGAAGCTATTTCTGTTAGTTTTTCTCCTATTAAAGGATTTAATACTATACATTTATCTATATCAGCTAAAAATCTACCATTACGCTCTCTGAATCCTACTAGAATTTTACCTTTTTTGTTAACATGTCTAACACCTAAACGTGCTTTATTACGATATCCTTCGGTTTTAGCCGTACGTAATGATTCTAGAATACTCAGAGGTTCCACTCCTTGGCCAATATACTTAAGTTGATTCAGTAAGGTTTGTTGCTTATGCTCAATCTGTGCATCTGTAGACATATGTTGTAAGCTACAACCTCCACAAATTTCAAAATATTCACAAGGAGGATTAACTCTATTAGATGATTTTTTAATATATTCAACTACTTTTGCTTCATCAAACTTAGCCTTTGTAAATGTATACTCAAATTTGACTACTTCTCTAGGTAATGTAAATGGAATAAAAGTCGTTTTACCATTAACTTTTGCTATTCCTCTACCATCATGACTAAGTGCTATAATTTCAGCTTCAAAAATACCCTCTTGAGGTTTCTTATGTCTTCTAGATCTTCCCATAAAAAATTCTAACAAAATATAGTACGACAATTGTATTTAATTAAATTTATAAATACAACCAAAGGATTTACTTCAGATTCATTGCTTTATCATCATATGCAGCAATATGTCCTGGAGCAAATTTATATACTCCAGCTTTTGAATGAGAAAAAATCATATCAATTTTACCACTATTTGATAATCCTGATATTTTCTGAGGATAAATAGCAAACTCGATCTTACCTAAAGATGATGATAAAAGCTTTATTTGTCCAGTAGTCGGCTTAGTATCTAAAGGCTTAGTTGGACCATATGCTCCACCAATATTTGCATAGACATCATACTTAATCCCTTCCTGTAGTTTTTCCGGTACAAATATAAACATATTAGAACCCTTCATAGTTTCTGCACCTAATCCAGCTGCAAACCATCCACTACCCTCTTTTTGCCAGTCACTATTCTTACTAATATCTACACTTAAAACTGCACAAATATGATCTTCATATTGTGCATATTCAAAAGCCATATCTCTCATATTAATAGTTTGATATTTCAAGTCAGCTGGACATACCGAAGTATCTGTATCATCTGCGTAAGACAATGAACAAACACTCAAAGATAAAAATAACGAACTTAATAATACTTTCTTCATAAATCTCCTAACAAAGCTTCTAGAGAGATTTTAACATATAAAAGTAGAATATTCTTAAAGATAAATTATATTATTAGATATAAAAAAGCGACTAATATCGCTTTTTGAATCGTGGTGGGTGCTGAGGGGTTCGAACCCCCGACCCTCGCCTTGTAAGGGCGATGCTCTCCCAGCTGAGCTAAGCACCCGATAAATTAAAATTATACAACTTTGTGAAAACAAGTCAAGCTTTTTATAAAACTTTTATTAACCTTCTATTTCATTTCTTAAAATTTGGTCCGGGGTAATTTCAGATTCCGCTATTTCTCTTAAAGCTACTACTGTAGCCTTTTCTTTTTTCTCATTATCTGCAGACTCTGAATAGCCTTTCTTAAGTATATTATTTGCTCTCATAGAAGCCAAAACTACTAAATCAAATCTTGTTTCTACCTTATCAAGGCAATCTTCAACTGTTACTCTAGCCATTTTTTACTCCATTTTTCTTCAATAATTGTTTTACTTTATTATATATTATATCAATCACAGTTTTATTTTGTGCTCCATCAGGAACTATAATATCAGCTTTTCTCTTTGATGGCTCAATAAACTTGATATGCATTGGTCTTACTGTTTCTAGGTACTGATTTATAACACTTTCAACACTACGACCTCTTTCATTTTGGTCACGCATAAGTCTTCTGATGAAACACAAGTCTGATGGCGTATCCATATATACCTTAAAATCCATCATCTTTAATAACTTACGATCATTAAACAACATGATTCCTTCAAGGATAATTACACTTACTCCACCAGTAATTTTTTCGGATTTCTCTTTTATTCTTGAATGAGTAGTATAGTCATAATGAGGTATATAAATATCATTACCTTCAATCAAATCTGCTAAATCTTTTCTCAATAACTTATGATCAAAAGCATCTGGATGATCATAATTGATTTTATTAGCTTCTTCAAAACCAACCATCTCTCCCCAGTTTTTATAATATCTATCTTCAGAAATTACTGCAATTTTGTTTAAATGTTTTGATTTTAATTTTTTGATAATCTCATTTGAAAATAAAGTCTTACCAGAGCCTGATCCTCCAACAATACCTATTATAAAAACATCGCCTTTACCAGCCATTACTTATACCTTACAACTCTATTTTTGGTTGACTCTTAACTAAATGATCTAGTTCTTTTAGTAAACTTAAAAACTCTTTTATTTTATACATTGGAAAAGAATTAGGACCATCACTTAAAGCTTCTGCTGGCTTTGGATGAGTCTCCATAAAAAGACCATCAATACCTACTGCCATAGCCGCCTTTGATAGAACAGGTACAAATTCTCTTTGACCACCTGATGAGCTACCTTGACCACCTGGTAATTGCACTGAATGAGTAGCATCAAATACTACAGGACAACCAGTAGATTTCATTATCTCAAGAGAGCGCATGTCTGAAACCAAATTATTATAGCCAAAACTTACACCTCTTTCACAAACCATGATTTGCTCATTTCCAGTAGATTTTGCCTTAGCAACCACATGTTGCATATCCCAAGGCGCTAGAAATTGACCTTTTTTAATATTCACAGGCTTACCTTGCTTACATACATCTAATATAAAGTTTGTCTGACGACATAGAAAAGCTGGTGTCTGCATCACGTCAACAACCTCTGCAACCTCTGCAAATGGAGTATCTTCGTGTACATCTGTAACAATTGGGACGTTGTATGTTTTTTTAACTTTAGCTAAAATCTCAAGTCCTTTGTCAACTCCAAGACCTCTAAAGCTGTTAATAGAGGAACGATTCGCTTTATCAAAAGACGATTTATAAACAAAATTGATACCTAAATCTTTTGTCACTTCTGTCAAATATCCAGCAGTATCCATAGCCATTTGCTCTGATTCAATTACGCACGGTCCAGACATTAAGAAAAATGGCTTACCATTTCCTACTTCAAAATTAGCAATTTTCATAAAAATACTTCTACTTTAAATAAGTTAATTACGATTAAATATTATACAGAAAAAGATGAACCACAACCACAAGTAGTTTTGGCATTTGGATTTCTTATTACAAAATAGGCGCCTTCAACATCATCTTTGTAGTCAACATCGGCCCCAACTAAATACTGAAAGCTCATAGAATCAACTAAAAGACGAACACCATTTTTTGTAATGACCACATCATCTTCTTTTATCTCATTATCAAATGCAAAAGCATACTGAAACCCTGAGCATCCACCGCCAGTTATATAGACTCTAAGGCTTAGAGAATTATCACCCTCTTCTTCAATTAGTTCTTTAACCTTTAAAGATGCTGACTCTGTAAAGTTGATTGGATCAACACTTTGAACTACTTCACTCATAATAATTACCTCGCAACAAGAGAAAGTTTAACTCTACCACCTCTATCAATATTTTGAACCAAAACTTCCAAGCCCTGACCCTCTACTAATGAATTAGTTTTCATCCCAGCTTGTTCAATTTCAGAGAATGGTAAATATCCATCTTGGTTCCCAAGAAGATTAACAAATGCTCCAGAATCTAAAAGCTTAACAATTTTACCTTTATAAATCTGTCCTTCTTCAACTTCTGCAACAATCTCTTCAACCATAGATTTAGCAAAATCTAAGGATCTTTTATCTTTAGCAAAAATCTTAACTTCACCAGAGTCACTAGTATCTATCTGCGCACCTGTTTTTTCTACAATGCCTTTTACTACCGAGCCACCACGACCAACAACGTCCTTTATCTTAGCTGGGTTTATATTCATAACATGTATTTGCGGAGCAACGTCAGAAACAGATTCTTTATGCTCTCTGATCACTTCATTCATAATTCCTAGTATATGTAGTCTACCAGTTCTTGCTTGTTCAAGAGCTTGCTCAAGAATTTCTCTAGATATCCCTTTAATTTTGATATCCATTTGAAGAGCTGTAACACCATATCTAGTACCAGCAACTTTAAAATCCATATCACCTAAGTGATCTTCATCACCTAAAATATCCGATAATACAGCGTATTTAGCACCATCCTTGATAAGCCCCATAGCAATACCTGCTACAGGCTCAGCTATAGGCACACCTGCATCCATCATAGATAATGACGAGCCACAAACAGTTGCCATAGAACTAGAACCATTTGACTCTAATATCTCAGATACTATTCTAACCACATATGGATATGCCTCTTCATTAGGAAAAACTGCTTGAGTAGCACGCTTAGCTAAGTTTGCATGACCAATTTCACGGCGCTTCGGAGCCATACCTACCATACCACACTCGCCTACAGAATATGGAGGAAAGTTATAGTGAAGCATATAACGCGATTTTTCAATACCGTCTAAAGATTCAACAAGCTGTGCATCTCTATCACTTCCAAGAGTTGTAACCACTAGAGCTTGTGTTTCACCTCTTGTAAATAGAGCTGAACCATGTACTCCAGGTAGCACTCCTATTTTAACATTTATTGGTCTAATAGTTTCTGTGCATCTACCATCAATTCTTGGCTTGCCTTCTAAGATATTTGATCTAACAAGATCTTTTTCTATATCATGAAAAGCCTCTAAAACTTCTTTCTCAGAGTACTCATTTCCATCAACATCACTTGAGAATATATACTCTAAAACACTTTTTCTTAGTTCATTAAGCTTAATGTTTCTTTCTTGCTTAGATGGTATTGTATAAGCATTTTTAATCTTACCAAAAAAATGTGATTTAATTTGAGATTTTAATAACTTATTAATTTGATAAATTGTATATTCTATACGAGGCTTAGATGCTACTTTAGCAAGTTTACCAATAGAGTTGATAATAGTCTTAAGATGCTTATGCGCATATAAGATACCACCAAGCATTACAGATTCTGGTAAGCTATTAGCCTCTGATTCAACCATTAATATTGCATCACCCGTACCAGAAACAACTAAGTCTAAATCAGACTCTTTTAGATCCTCTTTATTAGGATTAAGAATATACTTACCATTAGTATAACCGACTCTTACACCAGCAATAATATCATCATAAGGAGCCCCTGATATTGCTAAAGAAGCAGATGCTCCTATCAAAGCCAACATATCCGGAGAAAACGACCCATCATAAGATAAGACTGTAGCTACAATTTGAATCTCATTAAAAAATCCATCAGGGAATGATGGCCTTATAGATCTATCTATTAATCTAGAAATAAGAATTTGCTCTTCAGATGGTCTTCCTTCTCTTCTTAAGAAACCTCCAGGTATCTTACCAGCAGCATATGTTTTTTCTAAATAGTGTACTGACAATGGAAAGAAGTCAGCGCCTGCTGCTACTGATTTTTTGACTACTGTAGTCACCAACACAACATTATTACCACAACTTACAGTCACAGACCCATCTGCTTGACGAGCCATTCCACCTGTTTCTAGAACTATTTCTTTATTACCTAGTTCAAAGACTTCTCTAAATATTTTCACAGTTTAACCTTATATAATTATTTGATTGAATGACGTAAGAACGATTAAGATGAAATTATTACCTACGTAAATTTAGTTTCTTGATTAGTGCACGGTATCTTTCTACATCTTTACCATGTAAGTAATCCAATAATTTACGACGTTGACTTACTAGTCTTAAAAGACCTCTTCTTGAATGATTGTCTTTTTTATGAGTTGCAAAATGACCTTGTAGATCATTGATTCTAGCAGTTAAAAGAGCAACTTGCACTTCAGGTGAACCAGTATCGCCCTCAGACTGTTGATTTTCTTTAATAATATTTTGCTTATCTTGAGTTGTTAACATAACATTTCTCCATTTGTTTTCTTATTAATTAACACACGACAAACCGCACAAAGGAACAGTTTACCAGTTGGAGATTATATACTATTAAAGCAAAAAAACAAAAGTTTAGTTATCAATCTTATCTGGTTTGATACCTAATATTTGTAAACTATTAAGAGCTACGTCTGCAAAAACTGGAGCCGCAACAGAACCACCCCCATACTTATCGCCTTTAGGATCTTTGATTGTAACAACTATCGCTAACTGCGGATCACTAGCTGGCACAACACCCACAAAGCTTGCCAAATATTTTGCACCATAGGTTCCTCCCGCAAGCATCCTAGCAGTACCTGTTTTACCTGCAACATGATACAGAGGTATTCTTGCATTAGCTCCTGTTCCACCAGAATCTTCAACAACAGACTGCATCATGCTAATCATCTCCTCAGAAACTTTCTTAGATGCTACCACTCTTGAGTCAATCTCCTCTCCAGGTTTTCTTTTAAGAATCGTTGGTTTAATGTACTTACCATCATTAGCAATAGCTGATACTCCAGCAACTAACTGAAGATCTGTAGCATTCATACCATATCCAAAAGATAGAGTAGCTAGTTGGAAATCGCCCCACTTATCCTTAACTGGAACAAATCCATCACGCTCACCTGGTAGTTGTATACCTGTTTTGTCTCCAAAGCCAAAGTTTCTTAATGATGGTTCAAGTATTGTAGGATCAGTCAAACCCAATATCATTTTAGATATACCTACGTTACTAGATTTCATAAGAATATATCTTAAATCTTCTTCACCATAATCCCTCTCATCTCTGACAGTATTTTTACCAATACGATAAAAACCTGGGTGCGAATTGATTACAGGTTGCTCTGGGGTCACATCATCACCATAAATAAGCGCCGTAACTGCTGCAAAAACTTTCATTACAGAACCCAACTCATACACGTCTGTGATAGCCCTATTTCTTCGTCTATCAGGGTAAGCATCTGCCATACTGTTAGGATTATATGACGGATAATTAGCCATAGCTAATATTTCGCCTGTATGAATATTTTCAATAATGACTGATCCAGCTTCAGAGTTTGTTTTAATAACTCCTTTTTTTAAATACTTATATGCAACATACTGTAATCTAGAATCAATACTTATTTGAAGGTTGTGTCCATTTTTAGGTAATATAAAATTATCTTCAACCTTAGCAACACCACCATGCAAATCTTTTTTGTACTCAAAGTAACCATCTTGCCCTGTAAGGAATTGATTAAATTCAAGCTCTAAACCTTCCTGACCCTTGCCATCCACATTAGTAAAACCAACAATATGAGAAGCAACTTCTGCCATTGGATAATATCTTTTAAACTCTCGAATAACATGAATACCAGCAATATCAAGATCTTTAACTTTTTGAGATGAGTACGGCTGAACTTTTCTTTCGATATAAACGAAGCCACTTCTACCCTCTCTGACCTTAACTTGTCTTTCTATCTTTTCTCTTTTTTCTTTAGATAGATTTAGAATATTCATAACTTCTTTGAGTTCAGGACTATCCGCACCAACATAATACGGGTCTACCCAAATAGTATCTACTGGAGTACTTATAGCTAGAGGATTACCATTTCTATCAAGAATTATACCTCTGTAAGACTTTATATCTATACTTCTGTCACTACGATTATCACCTTCTTGCTTAAGTTTCTGATGCTGAACAGTTTCCATATAGACTAGCTTAGCAAATAAAACTATAAAACTTGATAGAAGTAATAAGATAACAGCTAAATGTCTCAACTTTGGTCTATAGTTACTCATTTGTAGAGCTCTCCTTCTGATCACTCAAAGTACCTATACTTTTTTGTGTAGGTAGTGACATTTTTTCTTTTTCAGCAAATTTCTCTACTGCTGTAGGTGTAGCCAATGAGCTGTACTCTAATACAATCTGACTCCACTGCTCATCTAACTGAGTTTGTTCAACAATCAAATCCTTACGCTCATTCAATAATAGCTTAAATTCAAAACGAGTTACGATTAGTGCAAAAGCTGTAAGCAGTAACACAAATAAAAGCACAAAGGCAATGCCCACAGTCCTTTTTAGGAAACTATTTTTTAATGACTCAAATAATCTTATCCGTATTTGACGGTTTGTTAGCATCATAACTTTTCAACAACCCTTAAAACAGCACTTCTAGAACGAACGTTTTGACTAAGCTCATCTTGATTTGCTTTAGCTTTTTTTGTAATCCATTTCATTTTCACTTGGCTATTGTCTTGTGGTAACATTTTTGCAATTCTATTAGTTTCTTGCTTTGGATTAGTTAAAGAAGTAAATTTCTGTTTAACAATCCTATCCTCTAATGAATGAAAAGAAATAGCCGCAACTCTACCACCTTTTTTGATAACATCTAAAATACTCTCCAAAAGAATTCCTAAGTCTTTGAGCTCATCATTAACATATATGCGCAATGCTTGAAAACACCTTGTTGCAGGATTCTTTTTCTCTCTTTTACCAATAGTCGCTCGAATAAGTTCCGCTAACTGATGGGTAGTAGTTATACTCCCATTTTCAGCTATATGGTCTTTAATTCTTAGAGCAATTTTTTTTGCAAAACGCTCTTCACCATAAACCTTAAAAATATAAGTCAACTCATCTACTGATAACTCTTCTAGTGCTTGACTAGCTGTTAGACCTTTCGATATATCCATTCGCATATCTAATGGACCATCATGAGCAAAGCTAAAACCTCTATTAGCATTATCCAATTGAGGAGAAGAAACACCCAAATCCATAATGATACCATCGACTTTACCCAAAAGATTGTGCTGTAAGCAATAATCATAAATATAGGTAAAACTTGCATGAACCATTTCAAAATTATCATTCTGGAAATTATGTATTGCATAATCTATAGCGTCTAAATCTTTATCAAAAGCTATCAATCTTCCTGATGTTAATTTATCCAATATTGCTTTTGAATGACCTCCTCGACCAAATGTCGCATCTATATAGATACCTTCTGGATTAATATTTAGATCAGCGATAGATTCTTGAAGTAAAACTGAAAAATGCATACAAATTATGCCTTAACCAGTTCGTTGGCAAGTTTTTTAGCCTTAGATAAATCGATCTTCCCAGAGCCTAGTTTAGGTATAGAGATAACTTTAAAATAATTGGTTGGTTTATAAAGATTCCCTATCCCGGAGTGTCTTACAATCTCTTTCAAATCAGTTGGTTCTAAGTCTTCTAGAGTATATAGTAAGTTAATAATCTCACCTCTTTTGGTATCTGATGTAGCCACAGCTAAAACCTCAAAATCAATTTCATGAGAGTCATAACCTTTTTCTCTCAAAGTATCATAGACTTTTTGCTCTAAAAGTCCCAAACTCACCATTTCACCAGCAACTTTTGCAAATCTAGAGTACCTATCAACTACTGTTAAGTAACCTTCGCCATCAATTTTGCCTTTATCCCCAGTTATGTACCATTTATAACCACCCTTCTCTATCATCACCTCGTTCGTCTTTTTGGGATCATTAAGATAGTAATCCATCTTATTAACCCCGCGATATATAATCATACCCTCAACACCAATAGGTAGCTCTTCATGAGATTCTGGGTGAATGATTTTGAATTGGCCACCAGGAACTGTTAAACCTACAGTACCTATTTTATTAGGCGATTTGGTTGGTCTATTAACAGCAGCAACTGGTGAAAGCTCGGTTATTCCATAACCTTCATTAATAACCTTATCAAACTTATCTTCAAACATCATACGAACTTCTTTAGAAAGTTTTTCAGCACCTGTAATAATAAGCCTAAGAGTTTCAAAATCTTCTTTTTTAACTGCTTTATTTTTGGTATAAATTCTTAAAAACATTGGTGTTGCACACAATACTGTGGTCTTATTTTTCTTGATTAAATTAGCAACTCCTTTAGCATCTGTTGGATCTGGATGGCATGCTATATACCCACCTTGAAACAGAGAAACTAATGAGATTGTAAGACCAAAAGCATGAAATATTGGTAAAATTCCAGCCACAGAATCATTCTCTTGGCACTCGATAACATTTGTACTTTGATAAACATTTGCAAGAAGGTTTTTATGCTTGATTGCAATACCTTTAGGCACCCCTTCACTACCACTACTAAATATTATAAAAGCTAAGCCATCTAGTTTGGTCGGTTTAAGATATTTTTTAACCAACCATCTAACAGGTAAGATTTTGATTTGTAAAAATGTTTTTATTGATTCAGCTTTAGTTATTTTTGCTTTGATACCCTCTAGATAAACAATCTTACACATCGAAAAAATCTCTTCAACAAAAAAACCTTTGTGAGTTAGCTTCTCAACAAATGCTCTAGAGGTAATTATTGTTTTAATTGTTGCATTATTAATAGCATGTCTTAATGCTTCTTCTGAAGCTGTATAATTTAGATTAACTATTGCCTTTGCACTCATCATTAATGCTAATATCGCCAAATACCCTCCAGCGCTAGTAGGCAAACAAACACCCACATTATCTTCTTGCTTAGTAATTTCTTGAAGCTTTTTAGACATCAATGCTGCACCTGTTGCAAACTTATAACCATCTAAAGCAACACCTGTAGTATCAGTTAATACTAAATTTTTTTTAGCATTTAACATTTGTCTAAACCAAATTTCAGCAGGAGCTTTTAGCAAGGTTAAGTACCCTTCCCACGCCCTCACAGAAAGATCGTCCATCTCCTCATTCAAACTTTTTAAATTTTTAAGTTTAGCAATATCGAAAAATACTTGCCTATCGAGGTTCTTACGATCTGAAAAATATGGCATTTCAGGCCCACATATAAACAACAAGAATCTATTATAATTTTGCTCAACCTGAGAAATGTAGCTCTTATCTACCACAAGTATATCTTGATGATTCCAAAAACTAATATCATCAATATAATTTATACCAGCATCAATTACAGCATTTTCAAGACCTCTGATTCTATCATCAAAACATCCCAGTACAGTGATAGCCTTATCTTTTAAATATTTCTTTAATGCTAACAGTGTAATTATAGAGGTATCATTAGCAATAATTATTGAACCATTTACAAAACTCTTAAAGTCAATTTCTTTATTGCAGTCATAGATATAAGATTGATTTAGTTTTTTATGTATAGCAGATTTAAGCTGTTTTAGGCGCATTTTTATACCGGTATTAATTGTAACAATAAGCTTATAGATAACCTATTATGTTATCATATAGTAATCTTAATTTTTATAGTAATATCAAATTTATGCCTGAACTTCCTGAAGTAGAGACTGTCAAAAGAGGTTTAACCAAAAATATTATTAACAAAAAAATTAAAAGTGTACAGATAAATACGGATAAGCTTCGCTATCCCGTAGATAAAGCCCAACTTCTATCACTAAAAAACAAAGTCGTAAAAGATATTCAAAGAAGAGGTAAACATCTAATTATTTATCTGGAAGATAACTTACAGTTAATTATTCATCTAGGCATGTCAGGTGTCGTTAAAATTGTAAATACTTCTACATACAACAAGATCAAACATGACCACATTATTTTAGAGTTATCTGATGATTTAAATCTAGTCTATAATGACCCGCGTAAATTTGGATATTGGTTAGTCAATACCAATAAGATGCCACTAGAACATAGAGTTTTAGCCACTCATGGAGTTGAACCTTTAACAGATGATTTTAATGCTGAATATTTGATATCTAAATTAAAGAAAACCTCTAGAAAGATCAAACAAACTATCATGGATAATAGCATAGTTGTTGGCGTAGGAAATATATATGCTAGTGAAGCATTATTTGATAGTAATATCTTACCCACAAGAGCTTCTAATACCATCACAAAAAAAGAAGCTGAGAGGCTTGTAACTTCAATTAGGAAAATACTTGATAAAGCGATTGCTGAAGGTGGTACAACACTCAAAGACTATAAAAATACAGAAGGTAAGCCTGGCTACTTCACGCAACAACTCAATATTTATGGTAGAGCCAATCAAAACTGTTACATCTGTAGCACTAAAATCGAAAGTTTAGTAATAGCTCAAAGAAACACATTTTTTTGTAAAAAGTGTCAAAGATAAAACTACATATTTAGAAAGTACTTATGCACAGAAGAGTCCTCAGTTAATTCTGGATGAAAACTACTCACTAAAATATTACCTTGCCTAACTAGTACAGGCGAATTATCAATTTTAGCCAACACTTCAATATTATCGCCCACTCTAGTAAATTTTGGAGCTCTAATAAATACGGCTTTGATAGAATTACCCATAAAACCTAAGTCTGTGACAAAACTATCAACTTGACGTCCATAGCCATTTCTCTCTACCTCTAAATCTATAAGACTTAAATACTCAGAGCCTTTTGATAGAATTATACTACCTGCACAAGTTCCAAAGACTGGATTCCGTGAGCAAAAATCTTGTAATTTATCGAGAATTTGGTGTTTAGTTAAAAGATTTAATAATGCTGTACTTTCTCCTCCAGGAATAATAAGCCTATCAATTTCATCAAAATCATTTGTAAATTTGACTAACTTAACTTCTACACCCAAAGATTCAAGCATCTCAGCATGTTTTTGGAACCCTCCTTGAATCGCTAGTACGCCTACGCTCACAGACATCTTTTACCAACCTCTTTGTGAGAATTTCTCAAAATCACAATTAATACCGGTCATAGGCTCACCAAGATCTTCAGAAACTTCAGCTAAAATTTTTGGATCATTATAATATGTAACAGCACTGACTATAGCTTTAGCTCTCTTTAGAGGAGCTGCTGATTTAAATATTCCAGAACCTACAAATACTGACTCAGCTCCTAGTTGCACCATAAGAGCTGCATCAGCTGGAGTTGCCACACCTCCCGCAGAAAAGTTTGGTACTGGTAACTTACCATTTTTGTGTACATACTTAACCAGATCATAGGGAGCTTGCATATTCTTTGCTATAGCCATAAGCTCTGACTGATCAGCACCTTTAATGTAATTAATATCTTTATTAACTTGTCTTAACTGCCTAACAGCTTCAACAATATTACCAGTCCCAGCTTCACCTTTTGTTCTAATTAAGGCAGCCCCCTCACCAACTCTTCTTAGAGCTTCACCCAAATTTGTACAACCACATACGAAAGGAACTTTAAAGTTATCTTTAGCTATATGATTAAGGTCATCCGCAGGACTTAAGACCTCACTTTCATCAATAAAATCAACACCCAAAGACTCAAGAATCTGTGCTTCAACAAAATGTCCTATACGAGCTTTTGCCATCACAGGTATAGAGGTTACTGACATAATTTCTTTAATCAGCTTTGGATCTGACATTCTAGCGATGCCACCATCTTTACGGATATCTGCCGGCACTCTTTCTAGAGCCATTACAGCTACTGCACCTGCCTGTTGAGCAATCTCTGCCTGCTCAGCATTAACAACATCCATAATAACGCCACCTTTTAACATCTCGGCTAAACCAATCTTCAAATTAATATCTGACATCTATAAACTCCAATAAATTTGTCGTACTTTAAAATTTATGAAATATTATAGTTTTTTAAATTGCTGTAGATAAATTATTTTTTTTAAGATTTGAAAAAAATTTAGAACTAAAAAGAAAAACTTAGATTAAACATCCAAATTAACAACATTAAGTGCGTTAGACTCAATAAAATTCCTACGAGGCTCAACTTCATCACCCATAAGAGTAGTAAATAAAGCATCTGCCTCTACAGCGTCTTTGATTGATACCTGAAGTAACACTCTATTATCAGGATCCATAGTTGTCTCCCAAAGCTGGCCTGGGTTCATCTCACCTAGACCTTTGTAACGCTGTACATCATTGCCGCGTCTTGCTTCTTTAAGTAACCAATCAATTGCTGACTCAAAGTCATCAATATATTCTTTTTTAGCACCCCTTTCTACATAAGCACCTTTAAAAGAAATATCAGATAATACATCACCATAAGTAACAAGGTCTTCATAATCTTTAGTAGTAAAGAAACTATTTTTAACAATATAGTCTGTATCATAACCATTGATATAGTGGTTAACACCATAAGAAATAGTTTCTTGACCATCCTCATCTACATCTTTAGTTTCTATAAGCTTAAATCTTTCGTAAGATAGTGCCTTCTGATTACACTTCTCAACAATAGTTTCCCACCATTGTTTGATATCAGCACTTTCATCTACATACTTAGCACCATATGCCATCACTCTAAGTAATTTTTTAGGATATGTTTTTGCATACTTTTTAATTACTTTTTCTGACTTCTGATAGAGCTCATAATAATTAGTCAAAACTTGACCAGAAATAGCATCACCCCCTTCAAGGAAAATAATAGCGCCCTCTAAACCAATATTACCAAGATATACTGCTAAAGCATCTTCATCTTTTAAGTATGTTTCTTGCTTACCCTTTTTAACCTTATATAAAGGTGGTTGTGCAATGTATAAATAACCTCTCTCAACGAGTTCAGGCATTTGTCTATAAAAGAATGTTAAAAGAAGAGTTCTAATGTGAGATCCATCAACATCAGCATCCGTCATCAAAATAATCTTATGATACCTAGTTTTATCAGGATTATAGTCTTCAGCACCTATACCACACCCTAGTGCTTTGATAAGGGTAGCAACTTCTTGAGAACCTAGCATTTTATCAAAACGAGCTTTCTCTACATTCAAAATCTTACCTTTTAGAGGTAGAATTGCTTGAGTTTTACGATCACGAGCCTGTTTAGCTGAACCTCCTGCAGAATCTCCCTCCACTAGATAGATTTCAGATAATGAAGGATCTTTTTCTTGACAATCTGCTAACTTACCAGGAAGACCTGCAATATCCAAAGCTCCTTTACGACGAGTCATATCACGAGCTTTACGAGCTGCTTCACGAGCTTTTGCAGAGTCTAAAATCTTCTCACATACTATTTTAGCCTCTTTAGGGTTCTCTAAAAGAAACTCTTGTAACTTCTCATTTACTAATGACTCAACAGCAGATTTGACATCTGACGATACTAGTTTATCCTTCGTTTGAGAAGAGAATTTAGGATCTGGAACTTTTACAGATAATACAGCAGCCAAGCCCTCTCGAGTATCCTCACCTGTGAGTGTAACCTTAAGCTTTTTGTTTAAACCTTCTGACTCAATATATGTATTCATAGTACGAGTAACAGCCGCCTTTAAACCTGATAAGTGAGTACCACCATCGCGCTGAGGAATATTGTTTGTAAAGCAGAAAATAGACTCTTTATAAGAATCATTCCACTGCAATGCAAGCTCAACCTGAATATCATCTTTGATACCATTTACAGCAATAACATTTTCATGGATTGGTTTCTTACTATTATTCAAATATTTCACAAAGGCTATAATACCACCATCATACTTGAATATTTCTGATCTATTATTGATTCTATCGATAAGCTCAATTTTTACACCTGAATTTAAAAAAGATAATTCACGAATTCTTTTCATCAGAATATCATAATCAAAATCGACAAAAGAAAATGTATCTTTACTAGGCTTGAAAGTGATAACAGTACCTTTTTTATCGGTAGATCCAACTTCTTTAAGTGGAAATTGTGGAACACCATGAACATATTCTTGATAGTGCTCGATACCATTACGATATATTGTAAGTTTCAGCTGTTCTGATAAAGCGTTAACCACAGAGACACCCACACCATGTAAACCACCAGAAACCTTATATGAGTTGTCATCAAACTTACCACCCGCATGAAGTACAGTCAAAATTACTTCAGCAGCTGAACGACCTTCTTCTTTATGAATATCTGTTGGAATACCACGTCCATTATCTGACACAGATACTGAGCCATCTTTATTTATGATAACTTTAATATCATCACAATGACCAGCCAAAGCTTCATCGATAGCATTATCGACAACCTCAAATACCATATGATGCAAACCACTACCATCATCCGTATCACCAATGTACATCCCTGGTCTTTTTCTAACTGCATCTAAGCCTTTGAGTACTTTAATACTCGACGAATCATAAACTTTATTTTCAGACATTAACAAGCTCCAATATATATTTATATTTAAAATCTACAATCACATGACATTATAACACAAATAAACATTTATATTAATTTAGATCAGTAACCTTCTAATAATCCTTCAGGGGTTTTCATTTAATATAGAAATGCTAATATAATCTTATACTTTAGATATAAAGCAGTTTTTAGAGCGTTGAAAAAGAAAAATATTTTAGTACTAGTATTATTAGTTGTTATAATTGCTTCTAGTTTCCTGATCTGGAAGAAATCAGGCATACAAAAAGCAGAATCAATTCACCAAAGTGAACTTAGAATATTAGAACAAAATAAACTATCTCAAACACCTGAAAACAGCTTAAATTGTCGTCCTGAGGTCAGTTCAAAAAGAAATAACTATGTTATTGGCTATGGAAGCTTGATGAATAAAGATTCTCGACAAATAACTGTTCCTGAAGCGACTTATACGGCACCTATAATTGTTAGTGGTTTTGAAAGATTATGGGCATCACGTGGTGATAAATCTCATGCTACATTTTTATTGGCTGTGCCAAATAAAGGCTATGTAATGAATGCAATATATTACCAAGCTAACGCATCTGATATTTCGGCAACAGATTTAAGAGAAGCATCATATTGTCGCGTAAAAATACCACACAAAGACATTGTTCCACTAGGCATCAAAAGCTTATCCAAAGGCAACTATTGGATGTATGTTAAGGACTTCAAAGATGCTGAATTCCCAAATAAAGATTATCCAATTTTGCAAACTTATGCTGATGTTTTTATGACAGGGTGTCTTCAAACTCAAGCAGAGTTTAATCTAACAGAATTCGGTAAACTTTGTTTTACAACAACTTATGGTTGGGATTTAGCTAACTGGCTATATGATAGATCAAATCCTCAATATAGTAGATATTCAAAAGACACTGAAAAATATCGTACTCAAATAGATAGAATCATTCATCGCTTAACTTTTGATGATGATCCATTATAATTACCAATAATTCAATTTCTTGCTACACAATTAAATGAAAGTTACTGATAGAAAAATATGTATTGCGCCAATGTTAGATTGGACAGATAAGCACTATCGCTATATGATGCGTCTGATAACAAAGCGGACTATGCTATATACAGAAATGATTACCTTGAATGCCATAATACATGGCAACAAAGATTTCTTATTAAAATATAATCCCAAAGAAAATCCTGTTACATTGCAGCTTGGAGGATGTGTTCCAGAAGATTTCATAACATGTGGTAAACTTGCACAAAATCTTGGCTACAATGAAATAAATATAAATGTAGGTTGCCCTAGTGAAAGAGTAAAAAAAGGTAATTTTGGCTTATCACTAATGGCTGAGCCTGAACTTGTAGCAGATTGTGTCAAAGCTATGAAGGATAATTTAGATATACCCATTTCTGTAAAATGTCGTATTGGCTACGATAATAATGACAGTTATGAAGAACTTTATAACTTCGTCAACAAACAAGTACAAGCTGGTGTTGATTATCTTTGTATTCATGCTCGCAAAGGTTGGCTTAGTGGTCTATCTCCCAAAGAAAATAGAACAATTCCTGAACTAAAATATGATATTGTTTATAATATTAAAAAAGATTTCCCAAATCTAGAACTGGGTATCAATGGTGGAGTCACCACCATAGAAGATATTCAAGAACACTTAAAGTATGTAGATAGTGTGATGATTGGTCGCGAGGCTTATCATAACCCCATGTTATTTAAGGATTTTGATAATTTGTTTTATAATCAGCCGATCAATGACATATCTCCACTTGAAGTAGCTTATGAAGTGGCTGAATACATAAAAATCCAGCTAAATAGTGATCCTAACATGAAACTTAACAATATAACAAAACACACATTAAACTTATTTAATGGTTTGCCTAATGCTAAAGTCTTCCGTCGCTATTTAAGTGAAAATGCAACTAAAAAAGATGCTAATGTAGATACTTTTCCGAAAGCTCTAGAAGTATTTGAGTAATATTACATCTCTACTTCATATTTTTAAGCTGTGTTTGAATTTTTGATGCTGACCATTTTGCAGCCTCTTGATAATCATCTGTTACAGAGTTTGTTTGCTTGTCAGAAATCACATATATTTTATCTGTATTACTCTCAAGCTATTTCGCATTCATATTTGCCAAATCCGTAGGAAGAACTATAAATGCGTGAGGCACGCGAAATCCTATTAATTTACCAAGCTTTCTTGTTTCAAGTTCTTCAGTAGCCGCCTTCTGCTTAAGATTATTATCATCGACTTTGATTCCAAGTCGTTTAGCAGCATTCGCGACATCTGCATTTGTCAAACGACAACTACTCTCACGCTGTGATAAAACTGCTTTGTTGTATGCTAAAAACAATTCTGATCCACCTTGAAGATACGCTTCATTAGCAACTAACGTCGCATAATTTGCAACTTTTGCATCTCTTTTCAATGAAGGATATGCCTTAAAGATAAACTCTGCATCTGGATTCTCTTTAATTAGTTTATTCATTTCTTTTGATATTTGTGCACATTTGCCACATGCATAGTCAAAGAATATAACTACCGCTTTTTTAGCATTTTTGGGACCAACTCTAGGAGTTGATTCATCATCTAATAGACTACTCATTACCATAGGAATTGCTATCACTTCTGCATACGATCTAGTATCTTCATTTTTTGTTAATATTACATCATCTACAGAAGTAGCTGGTTTAGTCTTAACTTGTTGATTAGCGCAACTAGATAACATTAAGCCTAAGATACTTAACATAGATATAACAAATATAAAAAACCTTCTCAAAACCGTTCTCCTTTTTATGAGTAAAATGCATTACTAAACCTAACACCTAGGCATTTATTGTAGCATCATAATAAAAAATAAAACGCTAGATTGTATTCTCAATGTTTATAGAGATACCAAAATGTACTTCATTAGGTGTCAAGTAATTTAAACATTTCTTAGGTCTATTATTCAAGTCTATCTGTAACTTTCTAATGTATTGATGAGATATATTGTTAAAGTTAGTACCTTTAGATATAAATTGTCTGATATACCTATTCATGTTTTCATTAGTACCTCTTTGCCAAGGACTGTATGGATCAGCAAAGAATACTTTGATGCCAGTCTTGCTAGTTAGCTTCTTATGTTTAGCAAACTCTTTACCATTATCAAATGTAGCTGTTAATATTTTATGACCATTAGATACTTTGTACAATATTCTATTGATTGAATTAGCTGTTCTATCTATAGACTTGGCTAAAATAGTAAATCTGCTAGCTCTATCGACCATTGTTACAATAGCACTTTTATGGTCTTTACCAACAATAGTGTCACCTTCAAAGTGATAAAGATTTTTTCTATTATTAGCACTGCTAGGTCTTTCAGAAATACTCGCTCTATCCTTTATCTTAACTTGTTTAGAGTCACCTTCTTTTTTGTATTTATATTGTCTAGCTTTGAAAAATAATAAGTGTCTAAGCTTTAACTT
>NZ_WBSX01000170.1 GCF_009823375.1 Francisella noatunensis subsp. noatunensis
CCCTAATATTTCCTTAAATGATTTAGGAAACGGAACTATTCTATCTTTTGAACCTTTCCCTTTAACTACTTTTATTTTACATTCGTCTAAATCAAAAAGTCTCGTCTTTTATGCCAGAATTTAGACTTCTTCTAGATATTAAGTCATTAGAAATAATCTCTCAACGCATTGATACACAAGGGAATCTGGTACTTACAGTAGTAAGTAGACACACTAAAACCAAGTACCATAATTGAGGGAAAGACGCGACAAAATGGTTCTGTTATAGCAGTGTAATGCAGATTAGACACACCTCTGTTTTTGATCAACCAGTTATATTGGAAATAAAGCCAATTCGTTATCAATGTGATCATTGTGGATCCACAACTACAGAGAAATATGATTGGGTTGCACAAGGAGGCAAAATAACCAAAGGTCTAGAAGAGTATATAGGGGGCTTAAAAGGATACGTGTCAAATTCGGTCACATCGTGAATTTTAAGCACCTCAAAGCCATATGTATCAATAGCTTCAGAGGATTGTCTTTAAAACTTAATTATTTTCCTCTTTTTTAGCATTTATTGCACGATAATATACGGATTTAGTTATATTCATTATTTCACAAATTTGTTTAACTGAAAACTCACCAGAGTTTCTAAGCTTCATTAATTTGTTTAATCCTTTTTTATCTAAACTCTTCGGTCTACCACCTTTACGACCCTTAGCTCTAGCAGCAGCTACTCCTGCTGAAACACGCTCTTTTATTAATTCCCTTTCCATTTGTGAAAATGCTGCACATATATTGAATAGTAGCATCCCCATTGGAGTTGTAGTATCAATATTATTTTCTAATGATATAAATTGAACATCTTTCTCATGAAGCTCATTAATTAAGCTGGCTAGTTTTATCATTCTTCTACCAAGCCTATCTAATCTAACAACACATACTATATCACCAGGTCTAAGTTTATTTAATAATTCCTGTAATTTCTCACGATCATCTTTTGCTCCAGATGCTTTCTCTGAGAAAATCTCATCACAGCCAGCTTCTTTTAATTTTTGAATCTGAATATCTAAAGATTGTTGCTCTTTTGAAACACGAGCATAGCCAAATTTCATAAATTGCCTATTTTACTGTCCCAAAAACCTAAAAAATGGCTGTATTTTAGTCTTTTTGTTTTGGAACTAGTTTTGGGATACTATTTAAGTATTCTATCATATTTAAAATGTTCCGAAACATCATTGTCTCAAAAACAAGTGTTTTTGGAACGCCCTAGAGAAAAAAATAATGTCAATAATTGAAAGAACTAATTATCCAAAATCCCCAAAACGAAGAAAACTTAACAAACAAGAATTAGAGCAAGGCTACTCAATATCTTCAGATGAGCATATTTTTATCAATAAAAAAGCAAAGACTGAATTATCAAAACTTAATTTTGCTATACAACTAAAATCTTTTCAGATACTAGGATATTTTGTTGGTCTAGATAAAGTCCCTGAAGAAGTAATTAATCATATTAGGCAACAACTTAAAATTCACTACAAAATTAAAGCAGGCTACAGTTTATATAATAAGACGATTTATAGACATCGTAATAGGGGTTGTTTGCAGAGCCCTCCATTTTTTCGGTTTTTTAATAATTCTTACCAACAACAACCTTTCTAAACTTAAGGTAATCATATAAAGTTGTTAAGACGATTTATAGACATCGTAATAGGGGTTGTTTGCAGAGCCCTCCATTTTTTCGGTTTTTTAATAATTCTTACCAACAACAACCTTTCTAAACTTAAGGTAATCATATAAAGTTGTACGTGAAATATTTAGTTGATTAGCTATCTCTTGA
>NZ_WBSX01000171.1 GCF_009823375.1 Francisella noatunensis subsp. noatunensis
ATGGCTATAAGAGAATTAATGAAATGCTAAATAATGTAACTTTTATTGATGGCATTTCTGAGCATGAAGTTGACAAAATAAAACAGGATAAAAATTATGCCGCTTAATTCCCATACACTAGATTTGACAATAACTCAGAATTTACTAGATATATATTAAAACCTGAAATATCAAACTTACCTGATTGGTTTGATGGAAAGGTTTTGAGAGTCGGGCCAGCTAAATTTGAATATGGGAATATTAAATTGAATCACTGGTTTGATGGACTGGCTATGTTGTATAGCTTTAGATGTAATGATAGGGAAATTTATTTTTCAAATAGATATTTAAGATCTGAGCAATATCTAGCTGCTACTAAAGGACGTATAAAGTTCGATGAGTTTGGTACAATTGTGCCTTATAAATTTGCCAGAATAAGATCATTAATCAAAACTATATTAGGAGTTAAGGTAGAAAAACCAAGTTGTAATGTAAATATCCTAAAAGTGAAAGATAGTTTATTGGCAACTAGTGAAGTAACTACTATGATTGAGTTTGATAAAGATGATCTGCAAACATTAAACGAGTTTAGATTTGGTGATAAAATCAAAGGGCAGTTTAGCTGTGCACATCCTCAATTTGATCCTATAACAAAAGAGCAGTTTAACTTTGTCATCGATATATCAAAAAAATGTAAATATACTATTTATAAAATTGCGAAAAACTCTTCACAAAGAACAAAAATATATGAGTTCTATGATAATCAATTTATATATAACCATACGCTATTTCTTACAGAGGGCTATGTTGTTTTATATTTAGGTCCATTAAGAGCAAATCCACTTGATTTTTTGACTAAGCCTGTTTCAGAAGTGATCTCTCATGATCCAAATGCAAAATGTAAATTAGTGCTTATCAATCGAAAAACACATAAGGTGAGCATATTGGATATTTCAAGTATGGTCTTTTCCTTCATAGTGTTAATGCTTTTGAACAAAATAATAAAATATATCTAGACTTTATTGAGTATACCGATAATCTTGAACCATATAAGAAGTTTTATTTGCTAGATTGTATTCTCAATGTTTATAGAGATACCAAAATGTACTTCATTAGGTGTCAAGTAATTTAAACATTTCTTAGGTCTATTATTCAAGTCTATCTGTAACTTTCTAATGTATTGATGAGATATATTGTTAAAGTTAGTACCTTTAGGTATAAATTGTCTGATATACCTATTCATGTTTTCATTAGTACCTCTTTGCCAAGGACTGTATGGATCAGCAAAGAATACTTTGATGCCAGTCTTGCTAGTTTGCTTCTTATGTTTAGCAAACTCTTTACCATTATCAAATGTAGCTGTTAATATTTTATGACCATTAGATACTTTGTACAATATTCTATTGATTGAATTAGCTGTTCTATCTATAGACTTGGCTAAAATAGTAAATCTGCTAGCTCTATCGACCATTGTTACAATAGCACCTTTATGGTCTTTACCAACAATAGTGTCACCTTCAAAGTGATAAAGATTTTTTCTATTAGCACTGCTAGGTCTTTCAGAAATACTCGCTCTATCCTTTATCTTAACTTGTTTAGAGTCACCTTCTTTTTTGTATTTATATTGTCTAGCTTTGAAAAATAATAAGTGTCTAAGCTTTAACTTGCTTATTAAGTTGTAAATTGCTTTGTGAGTTATATTAACAATGCCTCATGTTTTAATCTACCACAAATAAGTTCCGGAGATATCTTCTTTTTTAACAAAGCTATTATTAGCTTTTTAACTTTACAGGATAGCTTATGATTATTTGAAGTTCTGCGGCTTTGATATAGCTT
>NZ_WBSX01000172.1 GCF_009823375.1 Francisella noatunensis subsp. noatunensis
CAATATAAATACAAAAAAGAAGGTGACTCTAAACAAGTTAAGATAAAGGATAGAGCGAGTATTTCTGAAAGACCTAGCAGTGCTAATAGAAAAAATCTTTATCACTTTGAAGGTGACACTATTGTTGGTAAAGACCATAAAAGTGCTATTGTAACAATGGTCGATAGAGCTAGCAGATTTACTATTTTAGCCAAGTCTATAGATAGAACAGCTAATTCAATCAATAGAATATTGTACAAAGTATCTAATGGTCATAAAATATTAACAGCTACATTTGATAATGGTAAAGAGTTTGCTAAACATAAGAAGCTAACTAGCAAGACTGGCATCAAAGTATTCTTTGCTGATCCATACAGTCCTTGGCAAAGAGGTACTAATGAAAACATGAATAGGTATATCAGACAATTTATACCTAAAGGTACTAACTTTAACAATATATCTCATCAATACATTAGAAAGTTACAGATAGACTTGAATAATAGACCTAAGAAATGTTTAAATTACTTGACACCTAATGAAGTACATTTTGGTATCTCTATAAACATTGAGAATACAATCTAGCTTTAAAAACTTAAAGCCTACTAAAAGACAAAGCATAAATGCACTAACTGCCATATTACTATAAAATGGTGCTCCATAGCCATAATTATCTTTTAGCCAACTAGCTATGAATAGCGCTCCGAAGCTTCCCAAATTAATACTCATATAGAAAATATTAAAGCCAAAATCTCTTTTTGAATCATTCAAACTAGACTTGTCATAAATCTCCCAATAAAGGCAGACATATTTGACTTTATGAGACCTGTACTTACAGAAATAAAACTCAAACCCAAATATAACATACTTTGACTAGTTGAATATGCCAATATAAAGAATCCACTAAGCATGAAAAGTGAACCTAGCAGACCAGCTCGGTAATATCCAAAATATCTCTCAGCAATAAAACCTCCTAAAATAGCTGAAATATATACCATCGAAAGAGTTGTACCAACCAAAGATGGTAATAAGTCTTGTGAAATTTGAAATTTATCTATCAAATAAAATATTAATAGTGATTGGATTATATAATATCCATAACGCTCAGTAAACTCTGCTAATGATGTAATTGCTAAAACTTTTTTTTCTTCTCTGAGATCTCTAGCGTTGATATCTTGGCTACTCATATTTAATAAGCTAGATTGTATTCTCAATGTTTATAGAGATACCAAAATGTACTTCATTAGGTGTCAAGTAATTTAAACATTTCTTAGGTCTATTATTCAAGTCTATCTGTAACTTTCTAATGTATTGATGAGATATATTGTTAAAGTTAGTACCTTTAGGTATAAATTGTCTGATATACCTATTCATGTTTTCATTAGTACCTCTTTGCCAAGGACTGTATGGATCAGCAAAGAATACTTTGATGCCAGTCTTGCTAGTTAGCTTCTTATGTTTAGCAAACTCTTTACCATTATCAAATGTAGCTGTTAATATTTTATGACCATTAGATACTTTGTACAATATTCTATTGATTGAATTAGCTGTTCTATCTATAGACTTGGCTAAAATAGTAAATCTGCTAGCTCTATCGACCATTGTTACAATAGCACTTTTATGGTCTTTACCAACAATAGTGTCACCTTCAAAGTGATAAAGATTTTTTCTATTAGCACTGCTAGGTCTTTCAGAAATACTCGCTCTATCCTTTATCTTAACTTGTTTAGAGTCACCTTCTTTTTTGTATTTATATTG
>NZ_WBSX01000173.1 GCF_009823375.1 Francisella noatunensis subsp. noatunensis
GCATTTTTCTTTAAAGAGTTATCAATATGCAGCCCTAATATTTCCTTAAATGATTTAGGAAACGGAACTATTCTATCTTTTGAACCTTTCCCTTTAACTACTTTTATTTTACATTCGTCTAAATCAATCTCAGATATCTTTATATTAATTAACTCGGAAACTCTAACACCAGTATATAGTAAAGTTTTCATCATAACCATATTCCGCATATTTCGAGATTTCCAAACAACTTCATAATACTTATTAAGCTCATCTTCAGTGGGTACATAAGGGAGCTTTTTAGGTGTACTACTATTAACTTTAATATTAAGCTCTTTTCTTACTGTTCTAAAAACTTCTCTAAGATAATTGTAGTCGACATTTTCCTCTTTTTTAAAAAGCTTAATAAATTGCTTAGCTTTTTCAGACACAGGGGTTCTATTTACCATATCCACCTCCTATATATAAGCGTTGATTTAGGTCTATAGGGAATAGTCCATATGGATTTATATGTCCTGAGAATAAAGGAGTTAAGGCTCGATAATCATTACCTGTGAATACTCCATTCCAATCTTTTTTATATAATATATTTTGAATAATTAATGTATTTATGTAAAACATGCAAACTTGCAATAAATGTAAACATAATATTGATATTCCTTGTTCTTGGGTTTTATTGTTGCGTAACTCGCCTAACTTCCCATAAAATATAAAGCTCATGGATTAGTCTAGATATAATGTGACACTGGTCTTGAAAGAGGCTAAGTTATGTTAGATACTAACAATAAACTCATAAAAAACAAAGTAGGTTTACTAAACCTAGCACAAGAGCTAGGAAATATATCAAGAGCCTGTAAACTAATGGGCTTCTCAAGAGAAACTTTCTACAGATATCAAAAAGCCTTATCTGAAGGGGGAGTTGAAGCCTTATTAGATAAGAATAAGCGAGTTCCAAATTTCAACGAGTTCCAAATTTCAAAAATAGAGTTGATGAAGCTATAGAGAGTGCTATTACAGACTATGCTATAGAATATCCTGCACATGGCCAGCTAAGAGCGAGTAATGAATTACGTAAAAGAGGCATTTTTGTTTCTCCTAGTGGAGTAAGGTCTATATGGTTAAGAAATTCGCTAGGTAATATGAAACAGCGACTATTAGCTTTAGAAACCAAGTCAGCTGAATAAGGTTTTATCCGGCTCATTTAAAAAAGCTGTTGTAGTAGAAGATAGATATAATAAAGGTTAGACTATATTCATGTAAATCAAAAAGTCTCGTCTTTTATGCCAGAATTTAGACTTCTTCTAGATATTAAGTCATTAGAAATAATCTCTCAATGCATTGATACACAGGGAATCTGGTACTTACAGTAGTAAGTAGACACACTAAAACCAAGTACCATAATTGAGGGAAAGACGCGACAAAATGGTTCTGTTATAGCAGTGTAATGCAGATTAGACACACCTCTGTTTTTGATCAACCAGTTATATTGGAAATAAAGCCAATTCGTTATCAATGTGATCATTGTGGATCCACAACTACAGAGAAATATGATTGGGTTGCACAAGGAGGCAAAATAACCAAAGGTCTAGAAGAGTATATACTTCGCTGTGTTATTAACAGTACTATCCAAGATGTTTCAAAAAAGGAAAGAATATCATATAGTACGATTGCTACAGTATGAACCTTCAGCAAACTTTTGTATAACTATTTTGGGTAATAAT
>NZ_WBSX01000174.1 GCF_009823375.1 Francisella noatunensis subsp. noatunensis
CTGGCTTAGCGTCAGTTACTGCGATGAATCAGGGAAATGGAATGGAGGACAAGGCAGGTTCACAGTTCTCTAATAAGGTTATAAATGATGATTTTGTACCACAATTAAATAGTTTGCAGGTATTTGGAGCAAATTTATTTAGTAGTCAATGTCAGAATTTGCCACAGTTAGCTTTGTATAATCCTAATTATTTACTAAGTATAGGAGATAAGATTTCTATCACATTATGGGGAGCGTTTGAGTATGCTGCTATAGCTGAGGTGGATAGTCAAGGTAATATATTTATTCCAAAGGTTGGACCTGTGCATGTTGCTGATATACCAAATAAAGATTTGAATAAAGTTATAGGCGATGCGATCAAGAGGACATTTGAGAAGAACGTAACAGTATATGCTAACCTGATGAGTGCTCAGCCTGTACAGATATTTGTATCTGGATATGTATCTAAGCCTGGATTGTATGATGGTATGTCGTCAGATTCTGTGTTGTATTTTTTGTGTAAGGCTGGTGGAATACAGCCTGATAAGGGAAGTTTTAGACATGTTGATTTGATTAGAAATGGCAAGGTTATTTCGCATATTGATTTATATAATTTTTTGGTTGATGGAGTTATACCATTTTCGCAATTACAACAGGGTGATAGTATAGTAGTTAGACAAAAGGCGGCATCTGTTAATGTAATAGGTCAGGTTAAGTCTCCGGCGATGTATGAGCCTAAGAATGGAGAGTTTGATTTGCCTGGTTTGCTTAAGTTGGTGGGAGTGTTGCCTGAAGCTACTTATGTACTTATAGAGGATAATAGAGGTTTGAATCCTACTAACAAATATATTCCATTAAGTGCGATAGGAGATCAGGTAGTTAAAGGTGGAGAGCAGATTACTTTAACATCAGATCAGAATATTAAGCAGATTACGGTATCAGTAACAGGAGCTATATTAGGACCACATCAGTTTGTAGTGCCGATAGGAACTACATTAGAAGATGTGGTAGAGAAGCTTAAATTTAGGTCAAATGCAAATGTTGATGATTTACAGTTGTTTAGAAAGAGTGTGGCAGCGGCGCAGAAGGCTGCTATTGATGCTAGCTTGAATTATTTAGAACAGCAAGCATATACTAAGAGTGCGTTGACAAAGGATGGTTTGTTGATGCAGCAGCAGTATGCAGGATTGGTATCGACATTTGTTGAGAAGGCGAAGCAGGTTCAACCTAAGGGGCAGGTGATAGTTGGTTCTAAGACTAAGTGGGAGCATATAGCGTTACAGAACAATGATGTAATAAATATCCCTAACCAGAATCAAGTGGTTACAATTAGTGGTCAGGTAATGGCGCCGATGGCTATTAATTATAATGAGAAGTTTAGTGTTAAGGATTATATTAATGCTGTTGGTGGTTATACTAATAGTGCTGAGACTGGATATGTGTTGTTGTTACATGAGAATGGTACAGCGGAGCGAGTAGATACGGGGATGTTTACATCTTGGATGTCATATACTACAGCGGTTAAAGGTGGAGATCAGATAATAGTTCCGAATGAAGGTATGTCAGAGGCATTACCTATCTTGGCTACGATATCACAGATTGTGTTCCAGATTGCCTTTGCAGCTAGAGTGTTTATAGCTCCGATGTAATT
>NZ_WBSX01000175.1 GCF_009823375.1 Francisella noatunensis subsp. noatunensis
TATATACTTCGCTGTGTTATTAACAGTACTATCCAAGATGTTTCAAAAAAGGAAAGAATATCATATAGTACGATTGCTACAGTATGAACCTTCAGCAAACTTTTGTATAACTATTTTGGGTAATAATT
The DNA here is from genome assembly GCF_009823375.1 of Francisella noatunensis subsp. noatunensis. GTDB lineage: Bacteria > Pseudomonadota > Gammaproteobacteria > Francisellales > Francisellaceae > Francisella > Francisella noatunensis. The sequence goes on from NZ_WBSX01000175.1 coordinate 129, forward strand.
TATGGTTTTTAGCTATATCTAGCAATACCTTCTGTATCATCTTATTATGAGAATGTTTATGCTTCAATGTTTAAAATATTTTAAATATAATTATTTATTATCTAATAGACTTTCATAAGTTACAATTCGTACTCCATCTAAAATCAAAGAAATATTTCAAATTGGCAAATCATGGTTGAAATACTTTGAAGCTCATAAAACAGATATTAGAGATGTTGAGCTAGAAAACATGACTAATATTATGAGTTGTGGCTTGCAGGTCAGAGAATATCAGCAATTTGTATGCCATACTAAAGGCTACCATCATACTAAGAAAATATGTTTTAGCTGTACTGTAGATCATGTCCAACATGTGGCAAAATGGCTATTGATAGATGGATAGAAGATATCAAAGATATATTTCCTGAGTGTAAGTATCAACATATTACCTTTACAATGCCTAATGTATTATGGCAAGTCTTCAAAGACAATAGAGACAGGCTTGGTGATCTATTCAAATGTGCTTGTAAGCCTTTACTAAAAACAGCAAAAGAAAAAGGTATAAAAGTAGGTATATTCTCAGCATTACATACTTATGGCAGACAACTAAATTGGAATACTCATATACACCTATCTGTTTCAATGGGTGGATTAACCAAAGATGGTAAATGGAAGGATCTCCGATTTAGTAAAAAGAAAATTATGCCTATGTGGAGATATGCTGTTATTAAGCTGATTAGAGAAATTATTGATAATGGATACGATAAAATTTCAAAAGACCTTACTAGAATTCAGTATGAAAGACCGTGGGTAGTACATTTTGATAAGCCAATAGAACATTTTGAGCATACTATCACATATATCGGTAGATATATCAAAAAACCTCCTATAGCTATGTCTAAAATAAAAGAATATGATGGCAATACAATCAAATTTAGATTTCTTAATCATCGAAATAATAAGCACCAAGATTTGGAAATGACTATGGATGAGTTTATTGAAAGGTTCATTCAACATATTCCAGAAAAAGGCTTTAGAATGATTAGATATTATGGATTTTTGTCTAATGCTGTTAGAGGTAAATTATTACCTAAAATTTATGAGCTATTAGGACATAAGCCTAAAGTTAAAGTTGATATATCCTATCAACAAATGTCTTTACTATCTTTTAACGTTGATCCTCTAAAATGTATATTGTGTGGAGCTCAATTATTACCTTCATTTAGAGTCATTGGAAAATCAACCAAACAATTAATGCAATTTCATACTGAGTTAGCCAGCAGAAAACGAATACCCGCGTAGCTCTGCTAGGATAAGTGTATCTATAGGTCTCTAAATTTAGGCAGTTTAGGCACTTTCGTGGAAAATTTTGAGAAATGTTGACATCTATTTTACTTTGAAATGATACATTTTTATTTTTTATATCATAAAACTCG
>NZ_WBSX01000176.1 GCF_009823375.1 Francisella noatunensis subsp. noatunensis
TAATGAAAACATGAATAGGTATATCAGACAATTTATACCTAAAGGTACTAACTTTAACAATATATCTCATCAATACATTAGAAAGTTACAGATAGACTTGAATAATAGACCTAAGAAATGTTTAAATTACTTGACACCTAATGAAGTACATTTTGGTATCTCTATAAACATTGAGAATACAATCTAGCAATCAAAGCTATAGTTCTATAGCTAATCCGAGTAACTTTTGAAAGACTGTTGACTTTAATAAGGACACACCATCAAAAACAGTAGTCATCCTCGTGCTTAACACGCAGATCTCTTAAATACTTGGGAGATTCCCGCCTTCGCAGGAATGACTTGATGATTAAATCAACAGCCTTTTTAAAACCATTTTTGTCATCTTATGGATTACCATAGGATCCACTTATTATATGAGCTTTATACTTGGATTCCACGATCAAGTCGTAGCATGACAAAGGAGACTTTGTGCATATATGCCAAAGCGAGAATCTCTCAAAGAGCTAATAGAAATCTCGTATCAAACAGCAAAATAACAACATTTTTAAGTTTTAGTGGTATAAATCACATCCCCATGCTTTATTATTGCTGTATAAAAACTAGACTATCAAGTTAAATATTAGACAATTACTATTTAAGTGATAATGAAAATCATTAATTTATTTTAAATTAAATTAATGAATATTAAATTAATGTAATAATAATGAAAATACTTGCATCACATAATTTTAAGAATATAATGTAGTTTACAGTGGATTAAATTAATTTACTGGATTGCTAAAATTTAAAACATAATAAAAAGGAAAACAAATTATGAAAAAGAAAATGCAAAAAGGTTTCTCACTAGTTGAGTTAATTGTTGTGATCGCTATTATCGCGATCTTAGCGGCAGTTGCTATCCCAATGTACTCTAATTACACCACTCGTGCTAAGTTAGGTTCCGACTTATCTGCTTTAGGTGGAGTTAAGGCTCAAGTAGCTGAAAAAATTGCTGACAATAATGGTACTGTACCAACAACTCTGACTCTAAATGATGCTCCAAGTGGTGCCACATTTGCTAACAGTCAAATTGAATATACATCTCCATCAGTATCTGGTGCAACAATCCAATTAACTCCTACAGTAGGTTCTGGTTCTATTACATGGGCTTGTAACATCAATGGTGTAACAGCATCTCAAGCACCATCCAACTGTACTCAGAGCTAATACATCTCTAAATAGTTAAGTGTGTAACAAGATATCAAACACTATTTAACCGAATTAGTAAATAATTAATTATAAAAATCTAATAATCAAAAGCCGCCTAGAGCGGCTTTTTTATCTGCTAGATTGTATTCTCAATGTTTATAGAGATACCAAAATGTACTTCATTAGGTGTCAAGTAATTTAAACATTTCTTAGGTCTATTATTCAAGTCTATCTGTAACTTTCTAATGTATTGATGAGATATATTGTTAA
>NZ_WBSX01000177.1 GCF_009823375.1 Francisella noatunensis subsp. noatunensis
TTATTTTAGTTTCGTCAAAACCTAATAAACTATATTTGGAACTCTCTTTCAACTATTTAAAACTTTCAGAATACAATCTAGCTATATAATTTGCATATGATTTCAAAAACATTTAAACTGTAATAGAACGATAAAAAATAAGGAAAATACTATGCTATCACAAAAATTACTTAATGCTTTAAATGACCAATTTAATTATGAACTAGAATCAGCTAATCTTTATCTTGCTATGGCTGGTTACACATCTGACCTTGGTTTAGGTGGCTTCACTAATTGGTTTATGGCTCAGTATGAAGAAGAGCTTTTCCATGCAAAAAAGATCATGAAATTTATCTATAATAAAAATGGTCGTATTGAAGTTAAATCTGTTGCTGCACCACAAAATAATTTTAATTCGTTACTTAAAGCTTTTGAAACTACTCTTGAGCATGAACAAGAAGTTACGACTAGATTTTATAATCTAATGGATATAGCACTAGAAGAAAGAGAACATGCTACTAAGAGTTTTCTACAATGGTTTATAGATGAACAAGTTGAGGAGGAAGCTACTGTTGGTGATATGATCAATAAGATCAAAATTGTTAAAGATAGTGGTTTATATCTGCTAGATCAAGAAGCTGCTAAAAGAAACTTCAATGCTCCTAATTTAGGTTAATACTTATACAAATTCTATATTTTTTCTTCTCATAAATCTTATCAAAAAATATGCAAGTATAAGCACAAATACTCCTACAAACATAACACTCACACTTGTATCAAAAAAATAACTTTGATACAAACTAGCACTATCTACGGTGCTAATAACATCTTTTGGAAGAGCTACTACCTGGTTTAATAATCCTGTAATAGAATTTGCCATAGATGAAGATATATACCATGCACTCATTGCAAAACCTATTGTTTTACTATCACAGTATATACCTATCATACTCAGTCCAATTGCACTTACAAACAACTCTGATATCGAGATTAATACATAATACATTATAAATAACCCCATAGCAGCCAACAAAATTCCAACAGCAAACTGGTAAGGTATATAAAATCTTGGTAAAAGTGGATATATTAGCTAGATTGTATTCTGAAAGTTTTAAATAGTTGAAAGAGAGTTCCAAATATAGTTTATTAGGTTTTGACGAAACTAAAATAAACGATAAG
>NZ_WBSX01000178.1 GCF_009823375.1 Francisella noatunensis subsp. noatunensis
AACTCTCTTGCCACTTCTTTTTTATCTTTGTAAGGTACATACTTTAAAGAGTTCTAATTTGATGAACAATACAAAGCTGATGCTTTGTCTCTGGGTATACGGCCTGTATAGCATCAGACATACCTTTTAAATTATCTGTACAGGCTATGAATATATCTTATAAGTCTCTATTCTTTAATTCAGTAAAACTCCTAGCCAATACTTAGAACCTTCATTTTGACTTATCCAAAGACCTAATACATCTTTGTGACCAGTTAGCGATATAACCTAGTGCAACATATACTGCCTTATTGATAAATACGCTTATCTTCTCTGATTTTAACGGACTATACAGTTAAAAAATACTATAGGATAAACAGACCCTAACGGTCTGTTTATCCATGCTTTAACATCATCTATGATAGCTTCTGTAACATCACTTATAAAGCTTGTACTTATCTTTGCATCATACAGCTCAAATAATTGCTGTTGGGTATCAGTAGTATACTCATACCTTTAGCATATAAAGATATAATTTTTTGGTCTAAGCCATTTATTTTTGTTACTCTTTTAGGAACTATTTATGGCTCAAAGTCACTCTCTCTATCTCTAGGTACTAATATGTCTATATTGCCACTATCTGTAGATAGGCTTTTATTGCTATAGCCATTTCTAGCATTCGAGGAATTGCTGCGTTGATGTTTTGAATAACCAAGGTGGTTACTCATCTCTGTATCTAATGCTTTTTCAAGTAACCTTTTTGTCAGCTGCTTAAGTAAACCATCTTTTTCAAACATTTGATTAACATCAATTCCAGAATCTATTATCTGGTCTGCTAGCATTGAGTAAATATTTTCCGATTTTCTATTCTTAGACATATTTTTATCCGCTAGATTGTATTCTCAATGTTTATAGAGATACCAAAATGTACTTCATTAGGTGTCAAGTAATTTAAACATTTCTTAGGTCTATTATTCAAGTCTATCTGTAACTTTCTAATGTATTGATGAGATATATTGTTAAAGTTAGTACCTTTAGATATAAATTGTCTGATATACCTATTCATGTTTTCATTAGTACCTCTTTGCCAAGGACTGTATGGATCAGCAAAGAATACTTTGATGCCAGTCTCGCTAGTTAGCTTCTTATGTTTAGCAAACTCTTTA